>NZ_CP037920.1:7116061-7397129 GCF_007748195.1 Gimesia aquarii | reverse complement strand
CGTCTAAAAGAATTCTTGTCATTCACTGTAAATCAAAGTTTGAACATACGGGTTTGACTTTGTGAGCTAATAATGGCTGAGTCTGATTCACTGATGAAATCAACGGAAATGTTCAAATTACTGCAGATATTTTCCAGTGCGATTTGCAGATTCATGATATCTAAAGATTTGGGGACAGCAATTTTAATCATCATTTCAAAGGTTTGTCCATCTTCAGAGCTGGTTGCCGAGAGGTCCAGAATATCAACGCCATCTTGTCCGAGTTGTGAAGAGATAATTCTGAGAATGCCCGAACGATTACTTCCAGAAATAGCGAGTAAATACTTGTCACACTCTCTCGGCGAAAGAATAGTGGGAATTTCCACATCCGGATCCTTGACGCATACATCTACATGAAAGGCATTACAGATTCCTTCGATATGCTCTTGAATCAAAGTGGGATCACGCTGTTCAGGAAAATCGGCAGCGATCACTATTGAGAAAAAATTCTGAATCATAGCAATGCTTGCTTCATGAAGATTTGCGCCCAATTCGTCCATGGCGGTTGTCACAGCTGCCATAATTCCGACACGATTTGCGGATAGTAAAGAGATTATATAGCGTTTCATATCAGACTCCGGTTCTGTCGATGTATAAACGAATTACGCCACACAAGTTTGTCTGTTATATCAGTAAACCAGCATTGTAGCGAATCGGACTTCAAAAAAGCGATATGTAAACAAAAATTATCTACATACCATCTTAATCACTTGGAATCGAAGTTGGTTCCTAAAGCTTTCATTTGAAACAATATTGCTGTAAGTTGTTAAATATCAATGGTTCCGATCATCTGACCAATCAAATCATGCTGCCTGAACTAATTCGAATGGAAATGATTCATGGTACGACTTGTCTCTCTTTCCGTGATACTCTGTTTAATTCTTTTTCTGGGAATTACGTTTTTCAGAGTGATCATGCCTTTTCTATTGCCGCTCTTTCTGGCGGCTGTTGTTGCCATGATCAGCCAGCCGTTACTCAACTACTTTGTGAAACGAACAAAAGGTCATGTCAGAATTGCTGCAGGCATAGTCACTGCCATTATTGTGTCAGCGATTTTTGTTCCGATGTGTGTGGGAATTTTTCTTGGTTCAGTCCAACTTTTTACTACTGTTGTGAACACATTAGATGAGGCTAACTGGAACAAAACCGTACAGACCGTACGTGAAAAAGTAGAGATCAGTAATGACAAATTCCATCAGCTTGTTGATTGGGCCGATCAGTATTTAGTGAAAGAAATCGACCCCACGGAACAAGGAAATGATCAAACTAGTACTGAAAAAGTAGACGAATTTGTTCGTAAAAACTTACAAGCGACATTACTACCCATCGCCAAGCGATCTTTGGGTTTTGCTGCATCAACGGTGGGTCTGTTAGGAAATCTGATCTCTGCTTTGATTGCCTGGGTGATGTTTATCATTGCCCTCTATTATTTTCTCGCAGATGGTTACTCTCTGATTGAATCGACTCAGTCATTGATTCCCGTACATGTCGATTATCAAAAGAAATTGATCGATCAATTTCAAAAAGTTGTTCGTGCTGTGGTGCTAGCCACATTTCTCGCGGCATTAGGGCAAGGTCTGACAACTGCGCTCGCATTGTATGTGGTTGGTTTTGACCATTTTATTATCTTCCTGATATTAGCAACGATTACCTCATTGGTCCCGTTAGCGGGATCCTGGTTAGTTTGGGTTCCCTGTGCTGGCTGGCTCGTGTATCAAGGTCATTGGGGTTCTGCCATTTTTCTGACGGCCGTGGGAACACTCGTTGTGGGAACGATGGATAATATCATCCGTACTTATGTTCTGCAGAGCGATGCCAAATTGCACCCGCTTTTGGCCTTCGTCAGTGTGTTAGGTGGCTTGCAAATGATGGGACTCTGGGGGGTGTTTATCGGTCCGATCGTTGCTTCCTGCCTTCATGCATTGGTTCAGATATTCAATACAGAATTGAAGGCGTTTTCGCAGGAAAAATTTCAAAATCAGGGACTGTTGGAGGCAGTGCAAGGAGAAAAACCAACGGAGAACAAATCGCAGTCTATTCAAAAAGATGATCGTCCAGAAGAAGCATCGAAAAAACCAGCTTCTGAGAAACCAATAGATCCCCCGGCTGAAAACAAGGACAAGCCAACGTCTTAGTGACTTGTGCTCAGCGTGAAAATAGGAAGTAACATCGCCAAGGCAATAAATCCAATAATTGAACCCATGCAAACTACCATGACCGGTTCAATCAATGTAGTAGCTGATTTAATGGCAATTTTTACTTCCCGATCAAAGTAATCGCTTAATTTATTTAACACCATCCCCAAACGCCCCGTCGATTCTCCGGAGGCAATCATTTGCTGCATGGTGGGAGGAAATAACGTTTTTCCTTCTAGTGCTTCATGAATTTGCTTCCCCGTTGTGACTTGTTCGCCGATATCTGCCCAACTTTGTTTGAAATGAGTGTTATCCGTGACTCCCGCGCTCAATTCGATGGCTTCGAGCATGGGAACTCCTGCATTAATAGTGGTTGCTAAAGTCCGAATGCTGCGACTAATTGCCAGTTTTTTTAACATCGTACCAAACACAGGCAACCGGATAATGGTCCAGTCAATTGCAGATTTACCCCAATCTTTTGACCGAATGTAATATGCGGCCACTCCCAAAAGTACCAAAAATAGTATTAACAAATACCAATAAGAGGTAATCATAGTAGAGACAAACATCATGACTTTTGTTGGAGCAGGTACTGCTGCTCCACGTGCCGCAAACATGGGCATCAACTTGGGAAAAACATAAGTTAATAGAAAAATACAAACACCAATACACATCAACAGCATGATGGCCGGATAGATCAGGGCACCTTTGACTTGTTGTATCGTTTCCTGTTCTTCTTCCGCCTGAGTGGCAATACGGCTCAACATTTGAGGCATGGTTCCACTGGCTTCGCTGGCCTTGATCAGATTGACGTATGTTTGGTCAAAGTATCGAGGAAAATCGGCTAATGCAGAAGAAAGATCGCTACCAGCTTCTACATTTTTCTGGATCTCTTCCAGTATGGTGCCTAGTGTCGGATTTTCGACCTGTTTGGAGATTCCCTCCAGTGCCATAGCAACAGGAACACCAGCATCGACCATGATGGCCAACTGATTGGTAAAATAAATAATTTCTTTTCGTGTAACACGTTTTTTGATCGAACTCGAAAGGCCTTCTTTGGAAAGTTCATCCGATTCTTCTAAAGAGAGCAGAAAGAGACCTTCCTGGCGTAGCTTGATCACTGCTTCATCTCGCGAATCAGCCACCAGTTCGCCAGTCTGATTCTGGCCGTTTGAGCTTCGTGCTGTATAAGTGAATTGCATGATTCAGCCTTTTATTGAGGAGTAGTTACTGTTATTTAAGTCAGTAACCCCTGAGATTGTTCTTTGATTGATTCACCGCGTAATTCTTGCAGGTGCTCATCAATGACCTCTGGATCCACCCGCCCATTTAGTAAAAGATCATTTAAGGCTTGTTCCATGGTTTGCATTCCAATACGTCGATTAGTGGAAATCACGCCTGGAATAAGGTGAGTCGTTGATTCACGAATACTGGTCTGAATCGCACGGTTAAGAACCATTATTTCCGCTGCAGCCACCCGTCCTTTAGAGAATGCTGCAGGTAACAATTGTTGAGTGATTACTGCTCGTAATGATTCAGCAAGGTGACTGCGAATCTGCGATTGCTCTTCTGGTGGAAAAACTTCTACAAGTCGATCAACAACCCCGGCGGCACTGGAAACGTGGAGTGATGCTAAGACTAGGTGTCCGGTTTCTGCAGCCTGAAGGGCAACTCGAATCGTATCTAAGTCTCGTAACTCGCCAACAAGAATCACATCTGGATCTTGTCTTAGAATATGTTTCAATCCGGAAGAGAAGTTAGGACAGTCTTCCCCAATTTCGCGTTGCTCAATGAGCGACTTGCTATGCTGAAATTGATATTCGATCGGGTCTTCCAGCGTAATGATATGTTTAGAATCTCGTTCATTAATGGCTTGAATCATTCCAGCCAGAGTTGTTGATTTACCGGAACCTGTTTGGCCTGTCACCAGAATCAAACCAGATTTTAAGCGAGTTAACTCTTCGACAATCGGTGGTAATTCCAAACTACTCAAGGTACATACGTCGTTAGAAAAGCGACGAATCGCTGCCGCTAATGAGCCACGTTGCACGTGAATGTTAAAACGAAACCGACCCAGGCGCGGAACTGTAATGGCAAAATCGACATCTTGTTGCTTTTCGAGTGTCTCTTTTTGTTTGTCTTTCAATATTTGATCGCAAAGATCCCGAATCGTTTCAGGATCAAGCGGTTCCAATGCAGTGGTCTCCAGCTTTCCATCAATACGAAAGATAGGAGGCGCATCAGTAACCAACAGGATATCTGAAGCATCACTATCAACGGCGGCGTGTAAAAGGTCATTTATTTCCATGTTTGAGTCGCTTTCTCAGGCCTCGAAATATTTCGTTTCAGTCGTGTAGAAAAAGTGTTTTTATTGATTTATCAACGAATGTTGAGGAGCCCATGCTTCATCACTCACTTTGAGTGCTTCCTCGATCGTTGTAAGTCCTTCTTGTGCCTTGCGGAGCGCATCGTATCTTAGAGGAATCATGCCACTGTTTTTTGCATACTCTTTCACGTTAGCTACCGTAGGATCTGTTGTGATTATTTCACGCAGTTGATCGTCAATTGAAAGTAGTTCATGAACTCCAATTCGACCAGAGAAACCAGTATTTCGGCAGCGTTTGCAGCCGCTACCTTTATAAAATTCGCCCTGATCCAGACCGGCGCGTTCGACGGCAAGTTGCATCGACTTCGGTAATTCATATGGTGTTTTACATTTGGGGCAGATTTTCCGGCAAAGTCTTTGTGCAAGAACCATGTTTACCGCTGCTCCGATCAGATAATCGTCAACACCCATGTTAATTAAACGTGTGATTGCTGAGATGGCGTCGTTGGTATGTAGCGTACTAAATACCAGGTGACCGGTAAGTGCTGCCTGAATGGCAATTTTTCCTGTTTCCTGATCTCGAATTTCGCCGACCATCAGCACATCAGGATCCTGGCGTAACAGACTCCGCAAAATGGATGCAAATGAAAGTCCAATTTTTTCATTGACTTGAAATTGATTAATAATAGGAAGCTGATATTCGATCGGATCTTCGACAGTACATACATTTTTTTCAATTGAGCTGACGGCATTTAAAGCGGCATATAAGGTTGTACTCTTTCCACTTCCTGTAGGGCCCGTTACCAAAATAATGCCATTTGGTTTTTCCAATTGTTCGGTAAAGTTTTCTAATACTTCTGAACTGAATCCCAATTGTTCCAGCGAAATGTTAACGCTTCGATTGTCGAGAATACGGATAACGACTTTTTCACCATTGGGCATTGGTAACGTACTGACACGTAAGTCGATAGGACGTCCCTCCATGAGAACATGTATTCTACCATCTTGTGGCAGACGACGTTCACTGATGTCGAGACTGGCCATGATTTTGATGCGAGAAGAGACAGCAGGAGCTAAATGCACTGGTGGTTCAAGAGCCTGTTGCAGGACTCCATCCACTCGATACCGCACTCGTAATTGTTGCTCAGTAGGCTCAATATGAATATCACTGGCGCCTTCACGAACAGCATTGTAAACAATGTAGTTCACCAGTTTGATAATTGGACTTTGGCCGGCAAATTCGACATCAAAACCAATATCATCAATGGACTCTTCAATCAGCTCAACATTGGTACCATTCGCATCGTCGATGATATCATCAATCACAAACACATTCGTATTCGGCATATAGGTTTGCACCATACGCCGAATCTCTTTGGCACTTGCAGCGACAATTTGAATTTCTGCTTTTGTTAAGTCTCTTAGCTGATCTACTAAAAAGACATTCGTAGGTTCAGCAACGGCAACAGTCAGAATATTTCGTACTTTAAAGAGGGGAAGTACCGTATGTTTTTCCACAAATTCGCGTGGAAGTTCATCAAATACTTTTGAGTCAAACATCCGACTATCGAGCTGGACGTAAGGAATCCGATACTCCAGAGCCAAACATTCTAAAACTTGTTCCTCTGTGCAATAATCATTATTGACGAGTAATTCACCCAGTAACTGGCTTCCATCTCCCTTTGCTTGTTCGTCAAGCGCAGACTCTAGCTGTTCGAGAGTAATATACTCTCTATAGATGAGTAGATCACCGAGTCTCATTTTTGGTTGTAATAAGGAATTATTATTCATATCGAAGCACAGTTTATTTATTGAAAACTGGAGACGGCATCAATTACTGAATCAAAAAGATCGAATCGTTGATCAAGCCGTGTCATTTCCAGAATTTTTTTCCCAGGGTCTTCCAGACCACTAATTTTGAGATTTCCACCTCGTTCGCGTGTCAGGTCTTGTAAATCCAGTAATGCAGTCAAACCCGCACTGTCCAGCAATTCGCTGCGATCCATTTGCAGTACAACCTGAAAATGTTGATCATTAATGGCTTCGGAAAGCGCATTCACAAAATCTGTGGATGTATCATCCGTCAGTTCATCTGGTGTGTGAGCAACCAACACTGTTCCAAAAATTTCTGTTGTAATCTGCATAGTATTCGAGTCTATGAACTAGGTTTTCTTGTCGAGTTTGGAGCCATTCCGACCACTCGATTTCGACCGTTTTCTTTGGCCTTGTATAAATATTCGTCTGCAATTCGAACGAACTCGTTGGTATTGGAAGCAGGATGTTTATATTCCGTCACTCCAAAGCTGGCTGTTACTTGAAGTTGTTGTCCTTCAAACAAGATAGGACAATTTTCCAGTGTTTCTCGTAAGTCTTCAGCAATCTGCATTGCCTGTGAGTACTCGTGATCGATCAGGACGCCGATAAATTCCTCACCACCGTAGCGGGCAACAATGGCATTTTCCGGCATCACTGTCTTCCAGATGCGGGCCACTTCTTTTAAAACAAAATCTCCTGCCTGATGACCGAACGTGTCGTTGAATGATTTAAAATGATCGATGTCACTCATGATGATACTGAGTGTAGTCGATTGTGCGTCCGCTGTTTTTGTCAGTTGTTGTAATTTTTCCTGGAATGTAGCGTGATTAAACAATCCTGTTAATCCATCGCGACTCGCCATTTCTTCAATGCGTTTGAATAACTGAGAATTCTTAATTCCCAAGGCATAGATATTCGAAAGAATGTAAATCAATCTTCCAATTGTAGGAGAGTCAAGATCGACCTTGTCGATTATCAGCAAGCCAATTAATTCTGAACCAACTGTCAAAGGAGCAATAGCATCCGGCATATGAGGATCTTCTTCCAAAATCCTTTTCAGTCGATAGTCCTGATCTGCATCGTTTCGCATCACGATCTGACGATTCTCGATCACCCACGCAGCAACTCCTTGATTTGGATCTGGTCGGTAATCCAGTTTGTCACGCGATCGAGCAGGGAGCGGATTTTTCAGGGCACGTACTTTGCTATCCCATAGATACACCTGACAGTGTTCGCATTGCAAAGAAGCTTTAGCGGTGCTGATGACTGTAGGAATCAATGACTCATTAGATTGGTTGGTAGAAATACGTCGACCAATATCCTGCAGCGTCAATAATAATAACGGATAGTTAACATCTTTCTCTGCAGAGTCCGTGTCAGATGTTTCATCTGGTTCTGTTTCAGAGTCTGAGCTGATATTATCGAAACCGGACGTGGGTTCTTTCTGAGATTCATAGAGTCGACGAACCAATTCATCATTTTGTGCATCAAATTGAGAAATGGTACCTCGCAGCTTGCCAATATAGAGATCGATTAATAATGTCATTCCTACGAGCACGGCAGCGCTCAAGATGCTGAAAAGATAAGTGGTATTAACTTCACTGATGTCTGTTCTGAAAAGGATTTCAGCAAAACATGCACAAACGGCTAGAGCGGTAATTGTCCAGTAACAGATCCGTGGTGAAGATACTGCTGCCAGAATCGTAGGTAGAGTGAGCAGCAGCAACGGAGCTGCACCCAGTGGCCAATCCATGTATGTACCCAGCAAGACGGCGAGTGGACAGAGACAGACTACCAACAGTGCGTAAGACCAGAACTGGATGGCAGCATAATAATTTCGCATGGTAATTATTTTTCAGTAAGTTTATGTTGTTGGGAGTCTAAGCAATCACATCATCAGTGATGTTGAGGCTTTCCTGGACTTGTGTTAATAATTTTTTGGGGCTAAATGGCTTCACCATGACGTTATTTATTTTTAATGTTTGCATATATTCATCATGATCGAATTCAAAACCCTTACCGGTTAATAACGTAACAGGAATGGTTTGTGTACTTGGAAAAGTGCGAATTTTTCCACAGAGTTCCAATCCATTCATACGTGGCATTTGTAAATCGGTGATAATCATATCGGGGGCTTGTTGTTGAACTTTTTCCCAACAACAGAATCCATCACGGAAGCCTTCAACTCCAAAACCTGCTTTTTTGAGCTTCATCGAAATTGCTCGAACAATATGTGAATCGTCATCACAAACATAAATGAGAGGAGCCATTTTTACTTCCTTTGTCAAATAATTGTTTTCACTTGGAACTTGTTTGCACCATGTTCCTCAGACATTCACTGGTGAGGCGACCTGCCTTACTTTTTTCTTTTCCTGGTGACCCAGCGGAATGGTAATATTAAAACAGGTTCCTTCATTTACCTTGGACTGAACTGAGATCGAGCCGTTGTGCACATTAGTAACAATAAAGTGGACTAATGCCAGCCCCAAACCGGTCCCGGCTGCCGAACTATTGTTTTCGGGAACTCTATAGAATCGGTCAAAAATATGGGGTAAGGAGTTTTCCGGTATACCCATTCCCGTATCGCGAACTTCAATCACAGCAGAAGAATCTTCCATTCGACTTCGCAGGCGTACTTCGTGTCCGTTAGGTGTATATTTAACTGCGTTCGATAGAAGATTGATAATCGCCTGACCTAACATATCATTATCTACATGCACGGGTAAATAAAGGTCACTTAATTCCGTAATAAATGAGATGTCTTTTTCTACTGCATTGGGCGAAATCACATCTGCGGCTGTTTTCAAAATGTCGTTTAACTCATGGTCGTGTCGCTTAATTTCAATGACACCACTTTCAATTCTCGCGAGATTAAGCATGCTGTTTACCAATCGCGTGAGACGATCAATCTGATCATTCATAAATCCGTATAGTTCTTGTGCTTCCTGTTCATCACAGTCACCATCCAGAAGCATTTCTACATAAGCTTTGATTCCCGACATCGGTGTTTTTAACTCATGCGCTACTGAAGACACAAATTCAGCGTGTCTCGCTTTTTCATTCTGCTCTTCACCAATATTTTCAACTACAATCATTGTGCCCAGTATCGACTGATTCTCATCCCAGAGATTGGTGGCAACAGCGCGGTAGTAACTGCTAGAATCATTGGTTGTGAGTTCAAATTCTGCTCGTCTGCGAAGCGTGGCGTCTCTACGTTCGATCGTCTTTGTGAGTAGTTCGGCAAGCTCGGGTATAATGGCATGATTTATTAATGCTTTGCTGAGCGATAAACTTGAGTCTGAATAGTTTTGATTTTGCTCATCCTGATCTATCAGAAATAGTTCAGCAGCAGAATTCGAAAATTCAAGCTCATGTTGTGCGTCAAAAATCAAGATTCCGTAATCCAGGTGCTTGATCACGGATTCCATTAAAAGTTCTCTTTTGAGTGAAGTATTCAAACGTGCCTTAAGCATCGTTTTAACTTGTTTTGTGGAAATTAAATCGTTATCAGAATCCTCGATTTTTTGAATCGCTTCGGCAAAAACGTTTCCGAAGAAGTTTTTACGTTGGAAACCCGGGCGTATTAAGTCAGGGTTTCTTAAATAGGAAGCGATTTGATCACGGTCTTGTTCGATCGTTTTGACCAACCAGAACCAACCGGCTAACGATGCAATCAACGAGATCACAAGCGCAAATACCGGGCTAACAAACTGACTAGATATCAAAAGGCTATCTATACAGCTCACTACTAACAGCAGCAATACGAGGAACCAGTATTTACTATAGCTTTTCATTGCCGGTTACTTTCTCAGTAGTTTCTACGTCCTACTGAAAAACGAAGAACACATAAACGCCTTCCAGATTAAGAGATCGCTTCTCAGACCTCTGTCGATAAGAGGTGGAGGTATCTCACTACCTAAATCTAGGTTACAAAATGCAGGTTGTCCAATTCTGTAATCGAGAATGGAATGAACAAATCAAGAAGTACTGATTTGTTCATATTCTGCATTAAGCAAGAGATACGCTTATAAAGAGGGCAGCAAGGATGCGACTTGCAATAGAGTAGGGTCAGTAGGCCACTTTGTACGGGCTGTATCGATAATAGTTTTTGCACTGATATTCTGACCGCGATTTATCGCACATAATCCTCGTAATATTTCCACGTGGAGTAATTGGCGTTGATGGTTAGCAGAGATCTCGTCAAAAACATGCTGGGCTTTCTCAAGGTTCCCAATTCGCAGAGCTGAATCTCCGAACGCAATCATTTCCGATAGTGAGAGTGATTCTGGATCATTTTTCTGACAGATGGAAAATTGTTCAAATGCTTCGGAATAATGCTCCGAATGGTACAGGCATCGAGCAAAGTGCTTCCGCCAGACATGATTTTTGGGGAAGTGATTTACAACCATGGCATAATAGATTCTCGCCTGGTCCCACTGCTGGTTTGCTTCACAAACACGACCCAGAGCAATGGGAAGCCGACGACTGCCCGGCGTGGTGTGTAAAGCACGTAAAAGTACATTCTGAGCTTCGCCAGTCATCCCCGTTTGTTCATAGAATGCCGCCAGCTTGAGAGCATAATCTTCATTATATGGTTTTAACTCAATAGCGCGTTTCAGACAGGAAATACCCTCCTCGGTCTGTCCCGCCTGAAAAAACAGAGTTCCAATGGCACTCTGTTTTTCGGAATCATGTGGGCTTGCTGCACGAATCGCACGCAATGACTGTAGAAACTGGTTTTGATCTCCCATGTCATACGAAAGCTGTGCTTCGATTTCGAATGTACCAATATGACCTGGGTCTATCTCTCGAGCTGATGCCAGAAGAATTTTTGCTTGTTTTAATTCACCATTCGAATAATGACCTAGCGCCTGCTGGACGAGTTCGTTTGCCTGCAGACCGAAAGGAGAATCACTCGTTTTTTCTACGGTAAGATTTTCCTGCTGAGAGTCCTTAGTTTCTGGTGCCTGATTCACTACAGAAGACGAAGTGGAAAAAGGAACGAGCTGACAACCGCAGCAGAGAAGCGGAGCAAAGCAAAACAGTCGAAACAGAGATCGTAAATAGGAACAGTTATAGGAAGCCATATTTAAGGATCTCCCTCCAGCGAAGGAATATGTACTTCTGTCGCTTGTGTAGGGGGTAGACCAATCAGGCTTCGATTTCGATTTTTCAATGCTTCTTTGATGTATTTTTGTAATTGAATCGCTTCGATATTGTTCTTATCGAGGCGAACTGCAGTATTGATGTGCAACTTTGCTTTAGGCAAGTTGCCGATTCTCAGATATTTTTTGGCTTGCTTGATGTGTGATTGAACAATGCGTACCTGATTGATGGGCAGGAAGTTCTCTTTAAACGCTTCGATGCGTTCTGCTGCCTCATACTCTAGTGTTTCTCCCTCAGCCCGAGCTGCCTCAGCATGTATGATGCGGGGAGTAATCAGAATAATTAGTTCCGTACGTCTGAGTGTTTCCCTTTGAAGACGAAATGCATTGCCAATCACAGGAATCGCCCCTAAAAAAGGGACCTGATTTTTTGTGTTATTGGCTCGTTCTTCGATTAAACCACCTATGACAACAGTATGACCATCGCGAACCATGACATTGGTAGTGACCTCTGTTGTTTGTAAATCCGGCAGGTCCGTTACCTCACTGATTGTAGCTGTACTTCGTTCCGGATGAATTTCCATGCGAATTTGTCCATCGGGGGTAATAAAGGGGCGCATGTTGAGAACGATACCTGAGTCCAGAAAGTTAACGTTCTGGATCGAAGTGTTTCCATTTTGTGTGATGGTGGAATAACTGATTCGATCGCCGATGATCAATTCGGCTTTCTGTTTGTTTAAAGCACGTAGTTGAGGTGATGCGATCAGGTTCGTTTCGGTGATGTCTTCCAGGGCTTCGATGAATCCGCTAATATCACCGCGCAAAAACCCGTATTTCAAGCCAGCTACATCAGCTATAAACTGTCCTGTCGGTGGAACAATAGAACTCGCTCCAGAGCCTGGAAAACCACTGGAATTGTTCAAAGTCTGACCGTTGCCATCGACAAGCAAGCTTCTACCACTATCTCCCAACATGGCAAAGTTCACGCCGAATCGCATGTCATCAGTAAGCAGCACACTGATGATCATCGCTTCGATAACAACTTGCATGGGAGGTACGTCCATTTTTTCGAGTAAACGGTCGACTTCTTCTATGATTTCAGGATAATCGCGAACAACAATGGAGTCATTCTGTGCAAATGAGTCACCGCCGGCTTGCGTTGCATCAGGCGAGATACCGATTTCACTGGGAGTAGTTAATGAAACAAGCCCGACATTTTCTGTCAATAAAGGTGTAATCAGGTTTTGTAATTCTTTAGCGCTCACATAGAAAGGAGTATATAATTTCGTGATCACCTTGCGGTTGGACTTTTTTTTCTGCTCCATCTCTGCTTGTGTCATCACGTAAATAAATTCACCCTCTTTTTCAGAAGTTAAATCGCGCGAACGCAAAATCGCATCTAGAGCTTGTCCGGGAGTGACGTTCTTTAAATTAGCGGTAATTGTGCCCGTCACTCCCTGCCCCGCCAGAATATTTGTATCGGAAAGTTCGCCAAGCATGTCCAGAACCTGCATGATCTCTGCATCTTGAATCTGCAAAGAAAACGTTTCCTTTGAATCGTTATTAGGGCTTACTTTAAGAAGTGGCTTATTCTGTTTTTTAGTTGTAGTATTGGTCTGATTCGCTTGGGGTGCTTCTGTGTTTTGCGGCGTCGTTTTTTTCTCTGTGTCTGTGGCTTTCGCTGTCGGTTTTTGCTGCATACTGTCCAGCTTCCGTTCTAGATCACGCAACTGATTCATTTGCTGCATCTGTTGAAGGAGCTTTGTAGCTTGTTCCAGTCGGTCCGTATTCTGTGCTAATTCCATGTTGGATTGTTGTCGAGATTGGAGTTGCAAATTTGCCAGTCGATCGACTTTTTTCGTCAAACTTGCCAAACGCAGTTCCATTTTGGAAGGCTCTGGCTCACGTGTCATCAAGTCCGAATTAGAAGCCACATTAAATTGCACAGAGCGAACATGCTTCACATCTGTTTCAGGATCAGTGGAGATTTCGATTCCAGGTTCAACCAGAATCCGCGAACGGGGTGTTTTCTTTTGAAGTGAAACCGTTTGTGTTTGAGCCTCTGGATGTGTCGATGCCGTTTTCGGAATCTGTTGCTGTGGAATTGCTTTCGAGCTCACTTTTGGATTTGAAACAGATGATTGCGGTTCCGCTTCTGGCAACGCTATCGTTTTGCTGACAACAGGCTCAACCTCAACGTGTTGTGATTTCGCCTGATGGTGAGGGGAAATAAATAAAGAATGAGGAGTTTTGACGTCGGTCATAGCGGCAATCAATAGCAGCGATAGCCCAGTTAATGTTGCCCAGAATGCCGGTATAAAAAATTGTCTTTTCATGTTTCGACCATCATCCATGATCGTTCGAATCAGTTTTAACTAGCCCAGTGATGCGAACTGTTTATTGTGCAAATTTGATAAATGCTGAAGAATCGTTTTGAATTTTTAGTTCAAATTTTTGCTCACCTTGTCTTAAAGTCACATTTCGGGCTGCTACTCGCTCTAATATGTATTTCACATTTTTATGCTCGAATGTTTTGCCTTCGTAGAGCATTTTGTTATTAATAATGGCTGCCCGTCGGTTTTTTCCGATGATGGTTGTCTTCAGAACAAGATCTTTTGGTAGAACAAGGACTTCTTTTTTGACTTGCTGTTTTACATCCTTCTTAGCTTGAACAGGTTCTTTCGCAAATAAAATAGGCGGAGAAAACTGGTCACGATTGACAGCGAAGGGATTTTTCTGAACGGCTCCCATTTGAACTGATTGAACTAATGGATCTGACTGCATTAATGAGTCAAACTCTTCCCAGGAATGCCTTGTTTCTTCCACCGTTTCATCATTTTGTGCGAAACTCATTTCTGTTTTGACAGGAGGACGTGGTGGGACGGCGACGGATTTCACTTTTTCAGGAACAATGGCAGAGCCAGAGGTCCCGCGAACTGCGCGATAAAGAGGTGGAATCCAGAAATACAATCCAACCAAAAATAAGAGGCATAGCATTAATGTTTTCTGCCAGCTTACTTTTAAATCATGTAATAATTGTTGACTGAACGATTTCACGGTTTGATTACTACTTCAAAGAAATGAACTCAGCAGGACCAAAGTTTGTTGAATATCTTGAATCTCGGAACGAATTTCTTCCTGAAAATGAAATCTAAAGAAACTTGAATCGGAGTGTGGCATTATCTTTTATCGGCTGAAAGAAACGCATTACTAATCCGATTTTCGTCAAAATCCGAAAAATCTGTCTGTTTATCGCGTAATACGTAGACCGACAACTCTATAGTTCCTTTAATAAATTCCTCATTTGCCCCATTTTGCTTTGAAATAGAGACATCTGATATGATAAACAAACGTTGCTCTTGGTCTAACCCATTCAAAAAATGAACCAGGCCGCTATAGGGACCTGTGACATCTAACACAAAAGGTTGTCTGAGATAGGTCTCTTGTGAAACAAATTCTCCTGGATTTAATTCCGAAACTGTCAGGGAGGATTGTTTGGCAAGTAACGCAACCCTTTGTAATACTTCGTGTGTATCTCTATCTGACGGGATACGTTTTGTGAGCCTGTCAATAAATGCTTGCTGCTGATTTAACTGCTGATGAAGTTGTTCCAGGTGTTTAACCTTTTTAGGAATTTCACTAATTGATTGTTGAATCTCTGTGATTTCTTTTTGCAGTTGTTGTTTATTTTTCAAACCTGGTAGATAGACAACAAAAGTAAAAACAGCAACTACTACAGCAAGGCTGATAATTGTAATTAAACTATCGCGACGTAATTTTTCATTCATTTTTGAATCCTCCTGTAATTGAGAGGTCCAATCCAGCAGTACTTCGATGATTGACCTGTGGAACATACATTCCTGGTGCATTCACGACGATTCGAAGACGGAATACACGCATAGGTTGACCTTCAAAGACCATTTCATTTGATTGAACGAGATCGATTTCTCGAAATAATCCCAGCTGATCCAGATTTGACATATAGTGGGAAATCGAAAGATGATCGGGAGACATTCCCTGTACGTTGATGACTAAATTCTCTCGTGCGTGCTGTTCTTTCAAGTTTTGCAGATCTACCAGGGCAGGTATCATTTCGGTTACGTCTTTATCTGGAACTTTATCAGGTTTTGATTTCTTTTTGACAAAGACTTTTTCAAACGAGAAGTGAAATTCATCTAAAGAAACAAACTCTGGAAGCGTACTGCTAATGATGGACAACAGTTGCGCAGGTGATTCATCCAGTTGAAGAGCAGCAAGCAAGTTAGCTCGTATCTCCGTTACCTTGATTTTTTGATTGAGTTGATCTGGGTCTTCCAGTTGTGCGTTCATAAGGCGCGCACGTTCTTCCAGATCTTTTTTTTGTGTAAGAAGATTATGTTGAATTTCTCTTTGGCGTACTGTTCCCAAAGTCACCAGGACAAGGAAAATCAGAACGATAGTCCGTCGCCAGATTCGATTACGGTGACGTCTTCGTACTTCGCGATAACTTGCTGGTAAAAAATCTATTTCAGGTATCATGGTTTTACCCTTTGCGGGCTCATTCCGGATATCTCAGTTTCGTCCGGTGTTATGTAAAAAAGTGAATTTCGGTATGCATTATTTCAATATGGTCAAATCATGAATTGCTTTTTTCTTTCATGGCCAATCCCATCGCCGTAGTCCATCTACCAGGACGTTCCAAAATCGAAGTTGATGTCGGCCAACATTTCAGACTTTCAAAGGGATTGCCCATGTTGCATTCTGTACTTAAACGATCCGACAAGAATTCAATCAACCACGGACTTGATTCATTTCCAGTGACAATGAGTTGGTCCAGTTTTTTCCCGCGGAAGGTAACTTTGTAATACCGTAGGCAGTTTTCAACTTCTGTACTGATCGTTTCCAAAATGGAACGAATTGAATCGATAACCGAGCGGTGCAATTCATCGCTGGCATCTAATGTTGGTGAATTGGTAACGATCTTTCGAAGGCGAATTGCTTCTTTCAATGGCAGGTCAAGATTTTCTGCAACAGCATGGTCGAGGTGGTTGCTGCCTTGCATAATGTATTTCAGAAACAATACGTTTTGCTGATCCGCAAAAATCACAGTTGTGGCGGCATCACCAAAATTGAGATAGCAATTGGTTGCATTCGTTTGCACGTCGTTTGAAGAATCATGAAAGCACCGGAGTGTTGCAGATGGTTCTACATCGATGGCAACCGCAGTCAAACCGGCTTGCTCTAATAGGTTCAGATGTCGTTGCAGGATTCCAGAGTGACATGCTAGAAGAATGACTTCCTGTTTGGTATTTGATTCTTGACGAACTTGGCCGGCCGGTAAATGACGCAACTCAGCTTCTGCTAACGGATAAGGCAGTCGCTCCTCTGCTTCCCACGCCACAACTTTGGCAATTTCATCCACAGGTAGCTGGGGTAGTCTGACGTTCTGGATAAATAATTCCTGCGATCCCAGGCAACTGATCACGTTACGCCCTTTAAAATGATGGTCAGATAAAATCTGACGTATCTGGGCAGCAATGTTCGCATCTCGTTCCTCGATTGAAAGTGTTTCATCTAATTCGAATTGTTCTTGTGCGATGGCATGGACGACGCGATTCTGGCGCGAGCCTGCTAACTGAACCAGAGTGGCTGAGCTGGGCCCCAGTTGTAAGCCAATCGGACTGTATTGTGAACGTTGTATAGAGATCATGATATTTTCTCAGAGTTAATATGGCTCGATTAGTTCATTTATATTTGTATGTCTTCAATCCATGCTTGCCCGGTGATCCAGGAAACCGTAATCGGAATATAAAAAGTAGTTCCATTTCTGACTGTTGACAGTATAAGAACTGTATCTTCATTTCGACCTGGCCCTGTGCCTCCCTGAGGTCCAAATGCAAGGTCACTCACATTAGTTTCTGATGTTTTTAGTTGGACTTGTCTGAGAGAAACCTGGTCTGGCAGATTCATAGATTGTATTTGAAATTGTTTGATATATTTATCAGATGCAGCGGCTGTACCTGCCAGATGATCTTGCGGAACAGGCAGATTACCAGGTCCCGTATGTTGGATTTCATATGATTGTGAATCCAGACTAAAGTTGACTGTGTACTCCGAGTTAAATTTAATGGCATAACTGCGTGCCAAACGCAAATCGGCAGCCACCGCACGGGCAGTCGTTTCCAGTGAATGCGACGGACTGGTTTCTGTGGAAACGAGAGCGACAGAGAGCAAAATCGAGATCAGCATAATGACGATTAGTAGTTCCACCAGCGTAAAGGCGGCTCTTTTTAATGAATGACATGGATTTGCGCGCAGGAAGTTCGCATGCCTTCTTCGTATTGAAGCAGGCGTGTCTTTCAGCCATTGATATTTATTCTGATGAAACTTCTGCATAAGATTTTATTTAGTGTTCTAGGGAGATTCACTCCAATCAATCAGTGACCAGCGGTATCCGGAATAGTCCGCATTGGCTTCTCCGCCATCATATGGTTGGAACAAAGGTGGTTCCCATCGGTATTCGTGATCTACGAGATGTTGAATGTGCAGTGTAGGTTCGAGGTTCAATCCATGTTGTTGATAATAGGAATCCCAACCAGGGTAATTCAGCGGAATTTCGAGCCATTCGCTGAATCCAATGAGAGAATATCCTAAAATAACTCTGATTTGATTTTCCAAGTCCCAGAAATATGCTCTATTATTCCAAAGCGAAGAAGACAAAACCCATTCGTTCAAGCGCCTAAAGTTAAATCTTTCTGCACAGACAGGGCCACGTATCTGTGAAAGTTCCTGTTTATGTAGCCTGATTCGATAACCGGTTGGTGTCACATGATTGATTTCACCTCGAATCGTTAATTGCTGATTTTGATTATCAACACCGACGATTGGGTACCATGTACCTGTTGTTCCCGTATTTCCTGACCCCGATGTGCTTAGCCAGATGGCATAGTTTCCATCAGCGGTCAAATTTCCGAGGAACTGATTTTCACGAAGTGAGACAATACTGTGAGGTTGTTCTATCGAACTTACGGTTGCAGTTCCCGTGAATTGAATATCAGAAGCATCCGGATAAGCGACAGAACCTCCGCCCCCATCTAAATCGTCGTGGCAGACAATGGCGCCTTCAATCGTTGTTTGCGTTTCTCTTTCAAAATCAATCTTGTCAGCAACCAGTGTGGGAAGTCGAGGCCAGAGATCTGAGTCTGCGATGATTGGTGTGCCATCCATACCTTTCCAGTTGAAGGCAGTGATGTAAATCCCTTTTCCAGAAAAAGTGATTCTAGATGTAGAGACGAGTGTTCCCTGCACAATGACATTGTCATAAACATAGAGACTGCCACTCCGGTAAAAAATTCCCAATGGATTATCTGGAGTAGGACCTAGAGTCACATTATGTAATGAGGAACCAAGTGCAACAGCCTGATATTCCGGGCCACCAGCATAGAGTCGGTAGGTGGAAAAATGAGAATAGTCCGGACTGGGAATAGTCAATGCTTGATCAGTGGTTGACCAGCTTACTTTGAGATCCGCAAGGTCCTGTTGAACTGAAGAAGAAGGCGAATCATAAAATGTAATATTTCCCGCAACCGGATGAGGATAGTGAACCGTCGCATCAGAGACATTTGTTGAACCATCGGGAAATGTCACGAACCGATTTCCTAGATCCTGCATAAATGTCCTACGGATGGACGAACTCCATGTGGGATCGTTGTACATACTCAAACGATCATCTAGCCAGAGATTCCCGTCAATCCGATCACAGGGATCGAGGATGAGTGAATTCGTACCGCGTTCTGCAAACAGAGCGTATTGTGTAATGAGATCGAAGTGGCCGGCATTCGGAACCGAATCGTTCGCGTCAGCAGAATCTCCCGGCAGTATTGTTCTTCCAGCCAATCGAGGTACCAGTTTCACTTTCGCTGTGATTTGGTATTCAGACCGCATGTTATTATTTGTCGCAGACGTCCACACTCCCAGAGAATGAACTTCAAGTTCCAAAACAGAATCGAGAGTATTACCAGACGCAGCAAACGAGACGGTATAAGTGCTGCTTCCATCAGCATCAGATTGAAAAGTACGTTGATACTGATCACGGATTCCTGCCCAGTCAAGCGAGTTCATCCGGTTAAGTGCATCAGTGATACCAGCGCGGGCGGCATTCATCGCCAGATCATGCTTTGAGCCATTTTCAGAGATTTGCGTGAGTATACTTTGGGTTTGAATAAAAGAGTAAGTCAAAACCAACGACATACTTAAAGTAAACATGACCAGAACCAAAGATAGACCCGACCGCGATGCGCGCAGTCTGTACGACAGACTATGTTTTCTAACATCGTCGAGCGATTTTCTGATCCGTTTCTTATGGTGTATGCGCATAGTATCTCGAGCTTGATCCAAAAAAAGGAAGTGCAGTTGACGAATTAAGGTCGTTTAGTGATGTGCGCTCTGTTGATTCGAACTGCATTTCATAATTGATGGTGACCTGACGTAATCCACTGTTGGCACTCGCTGTTCCCTGCGGCCAGGAAAGATCCATCCATGCACTGGTTCCAGGGCTTACTCCGCTCAAACTGGCGTCAGAAGGAGTTTTAACGATTTCAAATCGAATGTTACCGGTAGAAGGCCCCCACGGGCTTCCCGACAAGATAAACTGAGTCTTTTTCACACGGTTACTTAACAACGCAGATTCTGCCAAGTTTGAGAGAATGGCAGAACGGATCGTGCTGTTGAATGAAGGACTGTTAAAATCAATCGTGGAACTAACACTGGGCAATGCAATCTCCACCAGGTTGTGAGAATCATTTGGATCAATGGTATAAATTAGTAATTCGTTGATGCTGGGAAGCCGTGCCAGCGCGCCAGTATTACTGATGCCTCCATTGCGACCACCAGTCCAGACTACAAGTGTGTTTGCGATGTCCATACTGTTCCAGGAGTGGGTGACGACTGCCAATCCTACTTGAGGAGGTTGTCCACTGATTTGATAAACGCCTGCTTGCGAGACCATCATTTTTATACGATCAAAAGCCGCAGTGACCTGCGCTTGAGAATCTTCAATGCCTTTAGTGTGGCTCCAGGCTGATTGTGTGGTTGTCACAATGCCTCCAAGTGCCACGATCAAAATAGATGAGATGGCCATCGCCATCAACAATTCAACAAGTGTCAAACCTCTGCGAAAATTCCATGAACTAATGACGCATGAACGCACACAGCCCTTCTCAATTTTGAGAGGGCTATTTGAATGTTTGTACGATTCTGCGCTCAAATTGTCAGGGAGAAAGTGGTACATAACTAAAAATTCGTGTTGCTTCTGATATTGTGTGGCTCGGTGCACTCGAACTGACCGCTAATTTGGTTCTTACTGTGACTCGGCGAAAGTCTGTTTCATCGGTGGTGACAATCCAGCCAGCAACGTTATCTGGTCTGATTCGTTCTACGGTCACTTCTCGTGTCAGTCTGCTTAAAAACTCTGTATCTGGTATCAGGATGCTGGGACGTGCAATAGGATAGCGTTCCAAAATTGTGATTGGTTCGTTGCCTAAAGCGAACCCGTCCTTGTTAACCGGCGGTGAAGCAGACCAGTTGTGATAATCATCCAGATCATCAAAATCTTTTCGTGAACTGGTTCTGGCAGGACGTGTATCACTGGATGTGGGAAATCTTACAGCTGCGAGTTCATTCAGCAATTGGTCTGTCAGCCCAGTACCGATCGTTTTATTTAATGCAGAATAGGTAGATCCAAGAGAAGAACCGATGGCTGAAAACAGCGCAGCTCCAGCGATCGCTGTAATTGTCACAGCGACTAAAGATTCAATCAGAGTAAATCCGGTGCGGCGGGATCGCTGCAACCACACTTTTCTGGTTGCCATGAGCTGTTCCAGTTTTAATTCCGCTTGAGGGTGCCTAACTGCATCGTGCTAGAAGCCTTTCCAAGCGTCCAATGCAGTATCTGTATTTCAAGCACCATCAAGTTAGGATGGTTCAAAGAAAAAAAGTGCGGCAAGGTCCCCTCAAAGCTCCCAGCTTTCCTTGCCGCACTGTAGATCCTCGCCTCGATTTGAGGCGGAGGAAAATAATTGGTTGTTTTGTTGAGAGGTTTATTAGTCCCTCTCTGTCAACAAAAGCTAGGTCACGTTGATCATTAGTCAAACGGAATTGGGAAAGATCTCTGGAAAATAGATTTTCTCCGATATATTTCGGAAGGGGCGCGATGCTCCGAAGATAGAGTTATCAGAAGGACCATTACAATTGGCACATTCAGATCCGTAGTAATGAGGGGCTGAAATCAGTTTATTTCAGCATTTACTGTTTGGATTTTTCAATGAGTGATTTGGATGAAAGCGCTGCCTCTCGCAATAGCTCATTGGTATTAGAGTCATCAATCAGCGTTTGAAGATCCTTTAATGTCTGTTTTGCTGGGTCACCAATCTGTCCCAGAACTTTGATTGCCGCAAGTTGCACATCAGCATCTGAATCGTTCAGAGCTGCTTTGATGGCGTTGAGTTGATTATCAGAATGAGGATTCAGACTTCCTAATGCATAAATGGAGGTAAGGCGTGTATTGGGATCTTCATGTGTTGATAATTTTATCAAAACAGGGACCGCCTTACTTTGATACTCAGGAAAGTGTGTGAGGGTTGAAGCAGCATTGACTTGAATAAAAGGAGAATCATCTTCGAGCGCTTTTTCAAGTGCTGGGGCTGCCTCCTTCGCTTCTGGTCCAAGTCCTGCCAGGTACATACTAGCCAATTCCCGTGCAGATAATTCAGAACTCTCTAATTCTGTGATCAGGGTTGGTACCGCGGTTTTTCCAAATGCGATTAACTGTTTATCTGCTTTCAACCATTCATCAGGTTCAGGTTCGTTACGGATTGCTACCAGTTTTTGAAAGACCGCTTTCACTTCCATTTGAGGATCAACAGGTTGTGTATTGGTGGTTTCTATGCTTTGAGATGATTTTGATGTTTCTTGCGGATCAACAGTCGCCGGCTCATTTTGACTATGAGAGGCTCCCTCAGAAGCCTGATCTGAGGGAGTGTCAGAAGATCCGCATCCTTGAAGTATCAAGACACAAAAAAACGCACAAACAACACTTGTTACTTTAAAACTTTGCATGTTTCTAGAGTCCATTCTCCCACAAATCATTTAAAAACAGATGTCTTTACCAAATCATAGCGGAATCTCTTTTCTATGTGGATAGAGAATACCAGTATCAGAAACAATCTCCTGATTCGAGCGATTTATTGAAAAATCAACATTAACGATGATCAGCCAGCAGTGCTATAATTTATACTCATAATTTTAAGGCTTGTGACTTAACGCAAATCTGCAGCGAGGAAATTTCATGAAGCGGATTATGGATTTTTTGTTAATGAGTATCATTATTTGTGTGCCGGTAGTGTATTCATTAAAACCAGCATGTTCGCAAAGTAGATCCTACTTTCGTAATCAAAGAAATGAGATGGTCTCTCGTTATATCGAGGGGGAGGGAATCAAAAATCAAAGAGTGCTCTCTTCAATGAAGCAGGTTCCTCGTCATGAGTTTGTCAGTTCCAACATGAAAAACCTGGCTTATCAGGACCTGGCATTACCGATTGGTTATAAACAAACCATTTCTCCTCCCTTTGTTGTGGCTTACATGACAGAAACCATTAATCCACAGCCAGAGGATAAAGTTCTAGAAATTGGAACCGGCAGTGGTTATCAGGCAGCAGTTCTTTCAGCATTGGTCAAGAACGTTTATACAATTGAAATTGTAGAAGGCTTAGGAAAGCAGGCTGCAACGCGTTTGAAGCGATTGAAATATAATAATGTACATACTCGAATCGGCGATGGATATCTTGGTTGGCCGGAAGAAGCGCCATTCGACAAAATCATTGTGACTTGCTCACCCGAAAAAGTTCCTCAGCCGTTGATTGATCAATTGAAAGAAGGGGGAATATTACTCATCCCATTAGGAGAACGTTATCAACAGGTTTTCCATCTGTTTCAGAAAAAGGATGGGAAACTAAAGCAAAAACGGCTGATCCCAACTTTATTTGTACCAATGACCGGTCGTTCTGAGGAAAAACGTGAGATCAAACCCGACCCTCTCAATCCACAAATCATTAATGGTGATTTTGAAGTGGATGCCAATGGAGATAAAAAAGTTGATAATTGGCATTATCAACGCCGGGTAAACTGGGTCAATACGGGGGCTCGAGTAGGTACCGCTTATTTACAGTTTGAAAATGATTCACCAGGAGGATTATCTCAAGTTTTACAAGGCATGGCCCTCGATGGCTCAAAAGTGAGCACACTCGAAATTAGTCTCCAAGTGAGTTATCTCAATACGAATCAGGGAGTGAAACGCATTCAGAAACCTGGGTTCATTATTCATTTTTATGACAAAATTCGCCGAAATATCGGACAAGCTTATATCGGTCCTTGGATTGGAAGTCGTGACTGGCATTTGGAAACAAAAAAGATTTCAGTACCTCCTCAGACTCGAGAGGCGATTATTCAGGTAGGATTAAATGGTGGAACGGGGGTATTAAAAGTAGACGACCTTAAAATTGAAAAGACGAACTAGTAACAGAGTCTATGACCTGCTTTAACGACCAAAACCCTTCATTTACAAACAAACGTCACGAGCCTTAAAATACGCACCAGTGAAGTTCACATCTCTGAAATCATTAAAAACCAATGAATTCCCGTTTCTACTTGATGGAAAATGAATTAAGGTATAACCCTCCTACGATAGGATGGCTTCTTAATTAAATGGTTTTTATTTAGAAAGAGCATCGCTATCGTAAATGCGCTCTCAATCTCTATGCATATTCTTACTTATTTTTAATACATGGAAATAGGATGCCATTACGTCAGTTTCAAGTACTCCAGGAATCTTGGGGGGCTGTCTTTTCCGCTCTCGATCAGGCGTACCCGGTTGTTTCTCACTTTGGATCCCCGGAGAAAGAATATCAAAATGCTCATGAAACAGCTGTACTATTCGATCTAAGTACTCGTGATCAGATCGAAATTAGTGGTAAAGATCGCGATAAGTTCTTGCACAACTTTTGTACAAATGATATCAAAGGTTTACAGCCCGATCAGGGTTGTGAAGCATTCATAACAAACGTCCAAAGCCGCATTTTGGGGCATGTGTTTGCTTTCAACCACGAAGACTCTCTGTGGATTGATATGGCGCCCGGGACGAGTGAGTCGATTATCAATCATCTGGATCGCTATATGATTCTGGAAGATGTACATATCAAACAGCGTACGCCGGAGTATGGTAACTTGTATCTGTCTGGGCCACAATCATCGGATCTGCTTAATCAAATAGGTCTCGATGTCAAGACGCTTTCCGTGAACCAGCAACTGCGAGGTAAGAGTTCCAATTCTGAACTTACAATTCGGCGCGTTGATTGGTTGTATCAGCCGGGGTATCTTTGTTGTCTGCAATATGTAAAGATCTCAGAGTTCTGGAAAAGTCTGGTGGAAGCAGGTGCATGCCCAGCAGGTCAGAACATATTCGACGCCTTACGGATTGAAGCATTGTTTCCCATCTATGGAGTGGATCTTACCGAAGAAAACCTGGCGCAAGAGGCCAACCGAACAGAGCAAGCAATTTCATTCAAAAAAGGTTGTTATCTAGGACAAGAACCAATTGCCCGCATTGATGCGCTGGGACATGTAAATCGTGAGTTAAGAGCAATCGGGATGGAACAAAAGTGGGTTCCTCCTGTGGGTTCCAAAGTAATGGCAGGAGAACCAGATAAACTTATGGAAGTCGGCACGATTACTTCTTCCGCTCAATCTTTCGGAAAATTTCCTTCAGTAGCGATGGCGATGATCCGTCGTGATTCGAATGAGCCGGGCACAGTAGTCCAGATTGTTTCTGATCATCAGGAAGTGACAGGCACCATTTTTACATCTCTTGATTAACGAGTCTGATCTTTGTGTTTTTGCAATGTTTTTTACTGGGGAGCAGTGAAAGCCATCGACGCCTATTATAATCAATGAAAAACGGCGAGCCGATGAGTAGTAATAGTCAATCTCCATCCAGCAAAATGCTTCATTTACAATTACGCTTTCTGAAGATTAATCTAGCATTTTTCTCTTTAGCACTTTTGATGACGACTTGGGAACTCTGGGTTCCCCAAACGTTATTTCCACAAGTCCCTTTATTTTCATGGATTTTAGCCCTTCCCACCTGGTTTGACTGGCTAACGTTCGGCTTTATGCTGATATCTTCAGCTGGTATGTTAGGAACTGTACTTGGCTCGGTAATCTTTCAGGTTCAAAATCGGGAGCTTTGGCAATTATGTCAACGAGTTTGTTCCGGGCTCTTTTTTTTGGCGTTCCTGATTTCGATCACGTTTGATCAACACCGTATTCAACCCTGGGCGTATCAGTTTGCGCTGGGATTTTTGATATTGATGTTTCTCAAACCACCGCGTGCTATCCGTGTATTTCGTCTTTTTGTGATCAGCATTTATTTTTATTCTGCGTTCTCCAAATGTGATCTCAGTTTTGTCCAGACTTTAGGCCGGCAGTTAGTGGAGGGACTGTTTCTGGGGATTGGTATTTCAACGGAATACTGGTCAGATCAGACTCTATCTTGGATTGCTGCTTCGTTCCCGGTTGCGGAATTCTTGATTGCACTGGGATTATTAATTCCGCGCACCCGACAATGGGCGTTCTGGGGAGCAGTATTCATGCATGTCTGTCTTATCATCGCCGTGGGGCCATGGGGTCTGGATCATCATCAGGGGGTTCTTATTTGGAATACTTATTTCATCTTGCAGGACTGTTTTCTATTTCACAAGCGATTTAACGGAGTCCCTGTACTCAAAAAGAAGGGAGCAACAGATTCAAACAGTATAGATACTGATCAAAGTATTTCGTTCAATAGTGTTGTCGGATGGGAACGAGCAGTTATGTTAATTGCCTGGTTTGCGATACTCGCACCTCTATTCGAGCCAACGGGCTATTATGATCATTGGCCTGCCTGGGGTTTGTATGCTAGTCACCATGATCGTGTGACATTGCTGATTGACGAAGACGCCAAATCAGATCTGCCAAGTTCACTCCGACCTTTTGTAGGTCCACCGCAACCATTCAGTCGCTGGTGCCGAGTGCGCGTTGATCGTTGGTCACTGGCTGAGTTAGGTGTTCCCGTTTATCCACAAGCCCGCTTTCAATTAGGAGTTGCGATTGCAGTGGGGAGAACTCTGGAGCATGAGAAACAAAAAAGCAACGATTTGCCACAAATCAAGCTTCTCTTGGAAGGACCCGCAAATCGGCTTACGGGCAAACGCAAAATGAATGATTATACTGGCTTAAATCAAGTCGAAAAGCTTACAAACCGCTTCTGGTTCAACGCCTTGCCCCGTCAATTTGAGATCGATGAAGAGTCGAACCTTTTCGATTAAAAGTAGTCTCCTTTGTGTGCGTCGGTTGCATTTCTTCCTAATTCAAAATAAAACGGCGTTTCTGGTTTTGGAAAATACGATCTATTGGGATATCTCAACGTAAGTTCTTTTTTTTATAATTTGAGGCGAAAAATGGCTTTAATTAACGACCACTACCTGAAGCTGAAAGCGGGTTACCTGTTTCCTGAAATTGGTCGCCGTGTCAATACATTTTGTGAACAGAACCCGAGTGCTGCTGTTATCAAACTGGGAATCGGCGATGTAACCGAACCACTGCCGGCAGCGATCAGGGAAGCCATGCATGCGGCCATCGATGAAATGGGCAATCGTGAGACATTTCGTGGATATGGCCCCGAACAGGGTTATGCATTTTTGCGTGAAGCGATTGCCAAGCATGATTTTCAATCGCGGGGCATCGATGTTTCGGCAGACGAAATTTTTGTCTCAGATGGTTCAAAATGTGATACCGGAAACATTCTTGATATTTTTGGGGCTGATAATAAGGTCGCGGTTACCGACCCTGTCTATCCAGTATATGTCGACACTAATGTCATGACTGGTCGTACGGGAGTCGCTGACGAAAGTGGTCGCTACGCAGGCCTGACATACTTACCTGTCACAGCAGAAAATAATTTTGTTCCCGCCTTACCAGAATCGCCCGTTGATCTGATCTATCTCTGTTATCCGAATAATCCAACCGGCACCGTTGCCACAAAAGATACTCTAAAACAGTGGGTCGATTATGCCAAAACAAATGGATCGATCATTTTGTTTGATGCTGCTTATGAAGCATTTATTACAGACCCGGAAATCCCTCATTCCATTTATGAAATAGATGGTGCTAAAGAGGTCGCCATTGAGTTTCGCAGCTTTAGCAAGAATGCCGGGTTTACCGGAACTCGCTGTGCCTTCACTGTCGTTCCCAAACAGTTAAAAGGAAAAACTGCTTCAGGAGAACCAGCAGAAATCCATTCACTGTGGAATCGCCGCCATTGCACAAAATTCAATGGTGTTTCTTACATCATCCAGAAGGGAACAGAAGCCGCATATTCTGAACAAGGCAAGCAACAGATTAAGGAGTTAATCAACTTCTACCTGGAAAATGCCCATCTGTTACGGGAAGGTTTGGAATCGGTGGGAATTACTGTTTATGGCGGCGTGAATGCTCCTTATGTCTGGCTCAAAACTCCTGGCGAATCGACAAGTTGGGACTTCTTCGATGAATTACTGCAAAAAGCACATTTGGTGGGCACACCGGGTAGTGGCTTTGGTGCTTCTGGAGAAGGGTATTTTCGTCTAAGTGCTTTCAATAGCAGAGATAATATCAACGAAGCAGTGACCCGATTCCAGAACGTCGTGAGCTGATCAGGTGAGTGAAAGTGAACCATTCGGCTGAAAGAATGGCCCTGATTTCAAGGCCAATCATGCTATATCAGTCATGCTTTATGTGGACACTCCCTAGGAGACTCTCTTATAATTAGCTCCTTGTTTTAGTCAAAGATCCTCTGTGACAGAGGACGCCATGCAATACACCATCTGCTAATTCGGATGGCAGTTTATGCCATCCGGGTCTCGCCGACCCGTATGGTCACACCTTCTCAAATTAGTTTCCATTGTTCACCGAAAGGTTCTTCCCATGTCTAAATGGCACATTACTGCCTGTCTATGTATTGCGTTTTTTGGATTTTCCCAATTGGCGACCGCTCAGACCGAAAAAGCAGATTCTGGTAAATCTTCACTCAAAGATCAAAAACAAAAGGTCAGCTATGGAATTGGCTATAATTTAGGCCAAAACCTGATGAAAGATCAATTAGATCTTGATCCAAAAGTTTTGGTAAAAGGCATTATGGATGCCATGACCAAGCAGAAACCTCAAATGACTGAGGATGAAATTCGCTCAACGCTGATCGCGTTCCAGCAGGAATTGCGTACAAAGCAAGAAGCAAAGATGAAAAAGGCGCAAGCTGAGAACATTGCAAAAGGGAAACAGTTTCTAGCAGCTAATGCCAAGAAGGAAGGCGTGAAGACCACCAAAAGTGGACTGCAATATAAAGTCATCAAACAAGGTAAGGGGAAAACTCCTGGATTAAAAGACAAGGTGACTACCCACTATCGAGGAACTCTGATTAATGGAAAAGAGTTCGATAGTTCTTATAAACGAAATCAACCAGCGACATTTCCAGTCGATGGTGTGATCAGTGGCTGGACGGAAGCATTACAATTGATGAAAGAGGGCGATAAGTGGCAACTCTTCATTCCCAGCGACTTAGCCTATGGCCAACGAGGTTCTGGTCCTGACATCGGACCCAACGAAGTTCTCATCTTTGATATCGAACTGCTCAAGGTAAACTAGTTTAAAAGACTCAAATTAACGACTTCTCAGGCCGATGCAACGATCATGCTTCGGCCTTTTTTATGCGCTTTTCTTGAATTTATGATGATAAGTACTATGAGGTAGACTTCAAAAAGTGTTGAGCGGCACTCGGAACGTACCATACAGATCACGCTGATTTTGCCGATTATAGTAGGAGGCTTTCCATCGCAATTTTGTGATTAATAAGATTCAAAGATCAGAGAGCTTTTATTTTATGAGCTAAGCTAGACAGAGAGTTACATAAAACACCCCGTATTTTTCCTCTGTTAATTAGTACAAAGAAATTGGGCCATGTCAGGTATGAATCATAATAACAACCAAATATTACAGGAAATGAATGGATCCCAGGTTAAACCGGCCTGCCCTGAATGCGGTTCTTATGAACCTTGGGGGCTTTCTTCATGGTGCCCTCAATGTGGCTTTTATCCCGCATTGGGAAAATGTGTTGGCCAACCAGAGTTGCATGAACAAGAGGAAACAAAACCCCAACCTCAAACGGTCTGGGAATTAATTCCCGAGTGGGGTTGGGTCCTGGCAATCGGTACGATTGCAGCGATTGGTTTGAGCGTTGGTGGACGATTCTTTTGCAAAGATTCAGCGGAATTGTGCCTTTGGACATTAACGCAGGCAAGCGTTGGTTTGATTATGTTTTTATTTGGGCATATCCTTGCTTATTTGACCGCGGTTTCCAAGTCGGTTGAGTTTGGATTGATGAGTATTATCCTGACACCACTTAAAATTTGGCGACCCACCATTCGTCGCTTCCCTTATGGAGCCTGGAAATTGGATCTGGCAGTATGGGGACTGACATTGATGGTTGGTGCCTTTGTAATTGTTGGTGGATTTGAGTTTAATTCTTTGTTCCAAGATTGGGGTGTGCGAAAATCTGCCGATGTCAACCTTGTGGCTTCTATCGTCGATCAAGCCAAAGAAACGGATGGGGGAGCGAATAACCTGGAAGGTGCACTGAACGATTTTGCTGGCGGCAGTGATGAAGCAAAGAAAGCGGGAATTCCAGATTCACAAGCTGAACCGGCACTCAAACTACCAGAATTCGATTGTTTACTGATAGGATATACGACACTCTCAACTGGTAAGATTGATTCGGTTTTAATAGCATCTTCTTATAACAAACGACTTGTCTATGCAGGAACGATCAGTACTAAAAAGGTTCCTAAACATATTCTGGAAGAATGGCAGACGCAATTGCCAGCGTTAAAGCAATCGGCACCATTCGTGAAAACAAAACAGCGAGCAACCTGGGTGAAACCAAAAATCACATTCAAGGTGAAATCGAAAGGCTGGACAGATACAAATCATCGGTTGATTAAACCACAGTTTTCCACCCTTTTGCAGGAAGTCAATGTTAATTAGCGATATGTTTTAATCAGCGAGAATATTGAGTAAGGCCCTGATGTAAAACCATCAGGGCCTTTTTTGCTTTGATGGATCTATTGGGTTCTATGTGTTGATCTCTGTTATCTCGATCCTTGGTTGCTAAAATAGATGAGGTACCTGAATCACGAAGCGGGAACAGGCGATCAACAAAATGAAACCGGAACTAGAACGTTACTCTCGACAAGTACTTTTCACAGAACTTGGCGAAACAGGCCAAACCTCCTTGATGCAAAGCCGCGTTTTGCTATGCGGTTGTGGTGCGCTGGGAACGGTATTGGCAGATATCTTAGTCAGGGCAGGCGTTGGTCATCTAAGGATCGTTGATCGGGATTTTGTTGAAATAAGTAATTTGCAGAGACAAGTTTTGTTTGATGAAACTGATGTCGCTGCCAAGCTTCCCAAAGCCATAGCCGCCACTGAGAAGCTCAAAAAAATCAACAGCGATGTTGAGATTGAGCCTATTGTAGAAGACATTGATCATACCAATATTCTAGCGCTGGCTGAGGGTGTCGATTTGATCCTGGATGGCACGGATAACTTTGAAGTGCGCTACCTGATCAATGATGTATCACTGGAACTGAGCATTCCCTGGATTTACTGTGGGTGTATCGGAAGCACAGGCCAGACGATGACGATTCTACCTGGTCAAACGGCATGCTTGCGATGTCTCATCGATTCGGCACCCGAACCAGGTACGACCGAAACCTGTGATACTGCGGGAATTTTAGGACCCACAGTGAATGTGATTGCTTCCCTCGAAGCCGTCGATGCTATAAAAATCCTTTCAGGAAACACTCACCTGATCAAGCCGGTCCTTACCGTTGTGGATGTATGGGATGGCTCATTTCGCCAGATGAGTGTTGCTGACCTCAGAGAGAAAGCTGGTTGCAAAGCCTGTCATCAGGGAGAACGAGTCTGGTTAAAAGGGGAACAAGGTTCACGCACGACACAATTGTGTGGTAGAAACGCCGTCCAGATTTCTCCTGCTGAGAAGAGCCGCATCTCATTCGAAGATTTGGCAGAAAAGCTCCAGAATTCAGGAGAGGTAGAATTCAACCCCTATCTCCTCAGACTGAACTTGAGAAACCCGGATTATGAAATCAGCTTGTTTCGAGACGGGCGTGCTATCATTAAAGGTACCGATGATCCCTCGACAGCAAAGACGATCTATGCCCGATACATTGGCAGTTAAGCGAGTCAGTGTAAAAAGAGACTGTTTTAAGAGTCGGCCTCTACAGGTTATTTGATTTCATCCCGATGAGCCAGGAAAGTCTGGACCATCTCTTTACGAATTCGTAACATCAATTCTTTGGACAAAAGCGAAGAATGGGTTTTTCCAGGATGAATCTCAACAACGGCTTCATTATCTAATTGAGCCAGCGATTGTTTGAGCAAAATGGTTGCTCCTTCCAGGTAGAAGGTATCCAATTCTCCCATAAAGACATGAATTTTTCCTGCCAGTTTCGGAGACAGAGTTTTCCAGTTTGTTTCAAGTATTAGTCGAATGTCGTAGGCTTTCCAGGCTTCAACTACTTCGGGATTAATGTTGCCGGTTTCCCGATCATATAATTTCAATGGTGTGCCATCTTTTCCACGGGGACTAAACACAGCTTCAAAACTCCGTAGTTGACCACCATGCCCGAGTACATGTTCCATCTTAGAAAATGGCTCATACCATAAAATCGGAGTCTGTCCTCTGCGGGCAATCGGCCTGGCTTGATTCATTGCATCTCGGTACATGTTACTGGAAGAATCATAGAGATTAATTTGTTGAAAGTTACGGAAATCAACAGGGTCCGGTGCTGTACTCCAGGTACCACCAAAGACATCTGGATATGTGACTTGCAACCAGAGGGAAGACCAGCCCCCCGAGGAATGACCAGTTAAAAACCGTGCGCGTTGGTGTGGAATTGCGCGATAAGCTTTTTCGAGTTCCGGCAGAAATTCTGTTGTGAATGCTTCGCCCACGGGGCCGTTATTGGCTGAATCAGCGAAAACATGATGTCCCCAACGACATTGAGGATTCAAGACAACACGAATAAATTCGACATGACCTTCATTCTGCTCGGAAACAGGCGTGTTTCTTAGTCCACGAAAATGATCACCACCGAAACCAGGAATCGAAAAAATGACAGGGTACTTTCGCTGTTTCTGTTGATAGTAACTCTGGGGCAAAATAACCGTGGCTTCGAAGTAGGTGTCCTGGTCATGAAATTTCGATAATAATGCAGAACGAATTTTAAAGAGTTTGCTCCATTGGGTATCTTTAAATGTTTTTTCAACGACGAGTTTATTGATTGTCAAAATTGGTGTTTTTAGACCGGCATATTTGGGGATGGCGATAACTTGACTGAATCCATTTCCGGGTGCTGTCCCGATTTTTGGTTCATTCGAATTAAAACGTACCACAGCTTGCGCACGGTAATGGTCTAAATTCATTTCAGAAAACGGTATTGGAAACGAGAGTAAATTTTTTGACTCAGGTGTGAACTCGAGAATCTCCCCGGGCTTCCAGTTGACAACGTCTTGAGCAATGAATGATTCCGGTTGAAACCAGGATGGTCCCAAACGAGGTTCCCGATGGGATTGTGTAAAAATCAAATAAACGCGACCAGTAAAGGGTTGATGATGAATTGATTTGGTAAAGCTGACTTGAAATGCGTTTTCGGAAGCAGGCAGCTCCGTGAAGAGCAAAAAAAAGAAGAGAAACATCAAATAAAAAGTAGACATGTTTATTCGAAATCGTTGAATCATTGGTAGTCTAGCCTCAAGTTGTTTAAATAAGTATCAAAAGTCAACTAAAATTCTATATGATTACCAACCGAGATGCATCATCAAAAAAGAAGCTTAAGCGAAAGGCACAGTCCAAAATGAATGATCATACATCCAAGGTGGAAGAATTATTATCTCGCCTTAACGGACTAGAGTCCGTGTTAATGCATATCCAGCACGATATCGAACAGTTAAATGAAGCAATCCTGCAACAAGGCAGAGTTGTTGATGCCATTACGAAGTCGATGAAACAGTTAGATTTTCGCATTGGAATGCTAGAGGAAGAAGAGGAAGGGCCTGATTCTTATCAGGAAAAACCACCACATTATTGATTAATATCCTTCAACAATGGTTTATCAATCTCACGTTATTAATTCCAATACCATTTAAAAATCTAATGTTCTCGGAAATGAACAGCTTGAAAAAGCCATTCTGATGCTTCATCTTATTAGATAGTGTTTGTCATATATCTTATCTGAATTCCGGAAGGGTTTTACTCATGTCTCAGGTGATTTCATTGATGTTTCGTGTTTGCCTGTTTTCTTTGTTTTGCTCCTCTGGAATCAATTTGCTAGCGGCTGCAGAACAGAAGCAGCCGAATGTTGTAATTATCATGACTGATAATCACGGTGAATGGACTTTGGGTTGTTATGGAAACCGCGACATTAAAACGCCGAATATCGATCGCCTTGCGAAAGAAGGAACTTTATTTACACGCGCTTTCGCGAATAATGCCGTCTGTTCTCCCACCCGAGCCACATTTCTTACCGGGTTAATGCCCTGCCAGCATGGGGTGCACTGTTATCTCAGACCACGCATACAAACCGGACCTGATGCATTTAACACACTGGAAGAATTTCAATCGATTCCGCAGGTATTGCATGATGCAGGCTATGTTTGTGGGTTGTCGGGAAAATGGCATCTGGGTGATAATCTTTATCCTCAGGAAGGATTTTCATACTGGATAACGAAGCCGCATGGTGCCAGTTCGGGTTTTTATAACCAGAAAGTAATCGAGCACGAGAAAATTCGTGATGAACCGACCTATCTGACAGATCTGTGGACACAGCATGGAATCAAATTCATCAAACAAAACCAGAATAAACCGTTCTTTTTATTTCTGACCTACAATGGCCCTTATGGTTTGGGGGCTGCTATGAAGGAACCGATCAAAAATCGGTTTAAGGATGAATACGAAAAAAAGACATTTCCCTCTTTTCCCCGAGAAAAAGCACAGCCCTGGAATTTCAACTATGGTGACTGGATTGGTGATTTAAACATCATTCGAAAATATGCTGCAGAGGTTTCTGCGGTTGACGATGGTGTGGGCCAAATCATGCAAACACTAAAAGACCTCGGATTGCGTGAGAATACGTTGGTCATTTTTACTGCAGATCAGGGCTTAGCCGGCGGTCATAGTGGCTATTGGGGTATGGGCGATCATACCAGGCCTCTCACAGCATTTGACTGGACAATCAGTATCCCGCTCATTTTTTCTCATCCGGGCAAAATAGTATCGGGAGCTCGACAAGATATGATGGTTGCCAATTATGATGTTTATCCCACATTGTTGAGCTATTTGGGAATGCAGGACAAAATTCCCACTCAACCAGCAACACCCGGTCGAAACTTTGCACCGGTTTTGAAAGGTAAACAGGTTCCCTGGTCTGAAGTCGTCTTTTATGAGTTTGAAAATGTGCGTGCCATCCGTACGAAAGACTGGAAATACATCGAACGTTTTCGCGAGAGTCCAAACGAGCTTTATGATCTGACGCAAGACTCTGGTGAACGAACAAATTTGATTGAAAATTCTAAATTCAATAGGACTCGCAACGAACTCAAACAGAGAATGGATCAATTCTTTGCGAAATACGCGGATCCTCAATGGGATATCTGGAATGGCGGCAATTCAAAAACAATACTGATGACCAAAAAATTATTTCCCGATTCGTCTCTGTATTTACCATCCAAAAAGTAATGACCATCGGTATGGCATCAATCCTTCGTACCTGAAGTATGTCATGTCATCATTTCAGTGTTTTAATCACTGAAATCGATATAATCGGCAATCTTTTTGCACGCTCTATTAATTATCTGTTTTGTTTGAGTGTTTCAATTATGCATCACTCCTTTACCGACTTACTTTAGTAGTATCGGGAAGTTTGAGTGAAGAAACTCAAGTCTGGTAAAACTCAATGTGAACCAGACAAAATGTTGCATTTCCCCTGATGGAACATAGGCTCTCCTTTCCGATACGTAATTTAACGAATCGTTTTGAAAGTTTGAGCACAACCAGGAGGTACGTGCCGTGTCTGTTACTCATTACACCGCCAAAGAGATCAGCGATCTCGAGACGAAGTCAACGACTCCCCGGTTTTTACATTCCTTGTTTGGCAGTGCAGCGATATTAGCATTGGCCTTTCAATGGCCCACTAGTGCCTGGTATTTCCAGATAGGGTGGACGCTTATCGCCGCGTATAGCATGTTTTGCTGGTCGAGCTGTTTTCATGAAACGTCCCACCAGGGAATATGTGGAAAACCCTGGGTTAGCATCTGGTTAGGTCGCGCCATTGGCACCATGCTGTTTGTTTCCTATACCGCTTATCGCGAAGCTCATATTCGTCATCATGCTTACTTGAATAAGCCAGGTGACTGGGAATTATGGCCTTATTCCGACCCTAATACGTCGTTGAACTTCCGTCGTATCTTCTGTTGGATGGAATTTCCGTTTGGGTTTATCACTTCCCCCTTAGTTTACAGTCGCCTGTGTTTCAGTAAGAACACACCGGTGAAAAAGCCTGCAATCATGAAAGCCATGCGGATGGAATACGCAGCCATGGCAGCGGTCTGGGCGTTGATCTTGGGTACTGTTGCCTGGTTCTCTCTCTGGGTTCCTTTTCTCGTTGCCTGGGTCATTCCGCATTGGGTTGCCAGTGTCATTCAGACATTTCGTAAATTCACAGAACACCTGGGAATGCAAAGTTACGATCCTTTGCTGGGAACACGAACCGTCATCGGTTCTAATCTGATTACTCGGGTTTGCACATATATCAACTTCGACATTTTCGTACATGGTCCCCATCATCGACACCCCAAAATTGCTCACAATAAGCTTGTCGAGAAAATGGACTCTTATCAGGACGAAAATCCTGACACAAAATACCCTGTCTTTACAACCTATATGTCTGCCATTAGACATACCTTGCCCGCGCTTTGGAATCCGGGAGTCGGTATGAATGCGGGAGCTCCTGCTCCCAAAAAAGAGAAATGGTTAGGTGCAGATAACTTTGTGACAGACGTTGCCAGAGAAATTCTTTCTGATCGCGATGTTGCAAAGCCTCATCAGGCATAAGACCGTGTCTGATGTTTGAAAATCAAAACGCCCCATACATTTTTAATAAGTATGGGGCGTTTTTAATTCTCTCTATAGACGTCCGAAATCGAGCTGTCTTATCTTCTAAAACGGCGATTGCGGAACAGGCCACGTCTGGTGCGACCACAACATTCTTCCTGCACGGGTTGAGGACAAGGTTCAGCAACCGGCGTCAGTTCATCGCGCACTTTCAACAACAGTTTTTTACTGGCCCTGATTCCCGCATATTCGTCGAGCTTCCTGCCTTCATATTCAATGCCAACATATCCATGATAACCGGCGTCGAGAACGATTTTCATCATCTTCACATAATCGGTGTTGATCTCATTACCGTCTTTGTCAAAGTCGTGCGTTTTGGCACTGACTGCTTTCGCATAAGGCATGAGTTCTTTGACCCCTTTATAGCGATCATATTCTTCACCGGTTTTGCGGTTGATCACAAAGTTTCCAAAGTCAGGCAGTGTTCCACAGTTGGGAAGATTGACCATTTTCATGACCCCCGCCAACCAGGCACCGTTTGATGACAGGCCACCATGATTTTCCACAAGTACATTAATATCATATTGTGTTGCAAATTTAGTGAGGCGACGTAATCCGTCAGCAGCCAGTTTTTGTTGTTCTTTGTAGCTGCCATTACTACGAGCATTCACCCGAATTGAATGGCAACCTAATGTTTTAGCAGCTTTTACCCATTGATGGTGATTTTTAATTGCCTGCGTTCGCTTTTGGGGATCAGGGTCGCCGAGTGCCCCTTCTCCATCGATCATGATTAGTAAATTTTTCACACCTGCATCAGAGGCCCGCTGATTCATCTCGGCGAGATACTTTGCGTCTTTGGCCTTGTCTTTGAAGAACTGATTGACATACTCGACAGCAGAAATTCCAAACTCGTCTTTAGCAACTTTCGCAAATTCTAGGTTGTCCATCTTGCCGCTTTTAAGTGCACGATGCAGAGACCATTGCGCCAGAGAAATTTTGAACAACGGCTGATTCAGTGAAGTAGAAGCAAAGGTAGAACCCGCCCAACTGGAAAACGCAAGTCCAGCAGAAAATGCGGTAGTTTGTTTGAGGAAGTCGCGGCGAGAAGAAAAGGGAGTCATAAAAGGATCTTTCTTTGTGATTAATGGAATTGCAGGATAGATGCTCACATCAAAACAGTTTTTGGATTATAAAAACTCAATCTTCAGGAAACAATCAAGGTACTGAAAGCATTAAAAAACAAAACCTCCGAATCACCAGGATGGCGATTCGGAGGAAATTCAATGCTGAAGTTTACAAAACAGCCTCGCTTTTAATAGCGATAGTATTCTGGTTTGTAAGGTCCTTCGACGGGAATGCCCAGATAATCAGCTTGTTGATCGGAGAGTTTCGACAGCTTTACTCCCAGTTTATCCAGGTGCAAGCGGGCGACTTCTTCATCCAACTGTTTGGGAAGCATGTAGACGCCGATTTCATATTTATCTGATTCGTTCCAGAGTTCAATCTGTCCGATCACCTGATTGGTGAAGCTGTTTGACATAACAAATGAAGGGTGACCGGTCGCACAACCCAGGTTCACCAGACGGCCTTCTGCGAGTACGATCAATGCTTTGCCGTCAGGATAAACGAACTTGTCGACCTGTGGTTTGATTTCAATCTGCTTGATATCTTTTCGCTCTTTGAGGTAAGCGATTTGAATTTCCGAATCGAAGTGCCCGATGTTGCAAATGATGGCTTCGTTTTTCATTTGATCCAGATGTTCGCCACAGATCACATCACAGCAACCAGTGGCGGTAACAAAGATATCGCCCCGGGCAGCCGCTTCTTCCATTGTGGTGACTTCAAAACCTTCCATAGCGGCTTGCAAAGCACAGATAGGATCGATTTCTGTTACCAGAACACGTGCACCCAGACCTTTCATGGCATCGGCACAACCTTTACCGACATCGCCATAGCCGCAGACCACAACCACTTTCCCGGCGATCATGATATCGGTGGCACGTTTGATTCCATCTGCCAAAGATTCGCGGCAACCATACAGGTTGTCAAATTTGCTCTTAGTGACTGAGTCATTGACGTTAATGGCGGGGACACCCAATTTCCCTGCTTCGTGCATCTGATGCAGACGATGTACACCGGTAGTTGTTTCTTCGGTGAGGCCTTTAATGCTCTTTAGAAGTTCGGGATACCTCTCATGCACCATGACGGTTAAGTCACCACCATCGTCAAGAATCATATTGAGTGATTCGCCGTTAGGCCAGAAGAGTGTTTGCTCGATACACCAGTCAAACTCTTCTTCATTCATCCCCTTCCAGGCGAAAACAGGTACACCACTTGCGGCAATTGCAGCGGCGGCATGGTCTTGTGTGGAAAAGATGTTACAGCTTGACCAGCGAACTTCAGCTCCCAAGGCGGTCAATGTTTCGATCAATACAGCAGTCTGAATGGTCATATGCAGACAACCGGCAATACGAGTGCCTTTGAGTGGTTGATCTTTGCCATATTTTTCCCGCAACGCCATGAGACCAGGCATTTCGGTCTCTGCGAGTTCAATTTCCTTACGACCCCAGGCAGCCAGTTTTTGGAATTCCTCTTCGCTGTAGTCCTTTACTTTATACGGCAGGGAGTTAGTTTCGGTCGACATTCTCAGTCCTTTTTTTGTTCAATTGGAAAAGGGGGGTTGAATTTAATTCAAGCAGAAAACGACTTGAATCTTGGTATTATAGTTGATTTATATCGGCTGACAAAATTGAGACACAAGAAATACCATGGGATTTACGAAATATCCCAGAAAGCCTTTTCAGTTCTGTAGTTGGTTTTCTCTGATGTTTTACAGCGAACCTAAGGCTTTTGCCTCTCTCAATGATGGTATCAAGCTCTGTTTATCAGCGGGTCTTTGATCTGCTTCGCAATATACCTCAGGCCAAGAGGCTTTACCTATGACAAGTAATCTGGTACCTCTGCTGAATGCAAGATAGGTAAATCGGCTCATACTGGCAATAGAAAATCCAGATTTGTTGACCTGCAAAATGCATAATTTATACACTATGTCTGTCTCTTTCACTATGATTCAGCCATGGTTTGCTCATTTCAAACTCTCAATATGAATAAGAAAACAAAATATGACTCGGATCAGTGAATTATACCAGTCAGGAACATTCGACCTGTCTGTGGAAATCTTTCCGCCTAAAAGTGAAAAAGGCGATGCTAATCTCTTCAAGACGCTGGAAGAATTAATTGGCTATCAACCAGCGTTTGTCTCTTGTACTTATGGTGCAGGAGGATCAACCAGTAAGCGGACCATAGAATTATGTAAAATTATTCAAGAGCGCTTCCAAACTTCAGCCACCGCACACTTTACCTGTGTGGTTTCTACGCGTGAAGAACTGATTGAGTGGTTAAAAAATGCTTCTGAAGCTGGTATCAACAACATCATGGCTTTACGCGGCGATCCGCCTGAGGGGCAGGAAACCTTCATCCCCGCAGACGGAGGCTTACGTTATGCAAATGAACTCGTTGCTTTGATTCGGGAGCACTTTCCTAAGATGGGAATAGGTGTCGCCGGCTATCCGGAAGTTCATCCCGATGCAGTAGATGCGAAAACGGATCTGGCAAACTTGAAACGAAAAGTCGATGCGGGAGCAGACGCTGTTTATACACAACTCTTTTTTAATAATTCCTGTTTTCATGATTTTCGCGAACGATGTGTGCAGGCGGGAATTCACTGTCCTATTATTCCCGGTATCATGCCCATCACGGAATTCAAACGAATTCAGCGTATCACGGCGATGTGCAATTCAACGTTACCAGTGGAACTTAAGAGCAAGCTGGAGTCTGTACAGGACGACTCTACAGCACAATTTGAAATCGGCGTCGAATACGCCATCAAACAATGCCAGGAGTTAATTGATGATGGCGTGCCCGGAATTCATTTTTATGCTCTGAATCGATCACCCGCCTGCAAACGTATTTTTGAGGCACTCGGTTTTCACAAGCGATAAAAGCAACACTGTTATCAAGTAAGTCAGACTCAATCAAGAAGTAGATAAATAAGGAACAGCATGAGTGAGCCACTTAATTTCAAACAGGAACTGACTTGTGTACTCGGGCAACCCATAGCAGAAAACCCATCGCAGTGCATGATGGAAGCAGCTTACAAAGACTGTGGTCTGGAGTGGCGTTATCAAACCATTGAAGTCGCACCGGAAAATCTGGAGCAGGCTATCGGCGGTTTAAGAGCGATGGGGTTTCGCGGTGCGAATTTAACAATTCCGCACAAAGTCGCTGTGATTCAATATCTGGATGGTGTGAGTGATGCCGCCGCCATGATGGGGGCCGTGAATTGTATAGTGCGAAAAGATGATCAACTCATTGGCGAGAACACGGATGGCAAAGGTTTTGTACAATCGCTAAAAGAACTCACCGATCCTCAAGGCAAAAAAATTGTGATGTTTGGCGCTGGTGGTGCGGCCCGCGCGATCGGCGTCGAAACGGCATTATCGGGAGCCGCTGAAATCACGATCGTAAATCGTAATAGCCAGCGCGGGAAAGAACTCGCTGAGCTGTTAAAAGAAAAAACCGGCGTACCTGTGACCTTTGTGCCATGGGAAGGAAACTACTCAGTTTCAGAAGATGTTGATGTAGTAATTAACGCTACATCCATCGGCTTGTTTCCTGATGTGGATGCCGTTTTCCCCATCGATGATTCCTCTCTCAAACCAAATATGATAGTTTCAGATGTAATTCCCAATCCACCCCAGACTCATCTGCTCCGCGAAGCCGCCAAAGCAGGCTGCCCTACCCTCGATGGACTGGGCATGCTTGTCAACCAGGGAGTGATCGGTTTCAAGCTCTGGACCGGCGTTGAACCTGATCCACGTGTCATGCGCGCCGCGCTCGAAGAAGTTTTTGGAGTCTGAAAATGATAAAATAGTACTAGCGATGAAAATACGAACAAAGGTAATTATCTCGCTAATTAATCGGAAGCAGGTTTTACTTTCGGAAGGGTATGATTCCGTACGCGATTTTAAGTTCTATATTCCTGTGGGTGGAGGAGTTGAGTTTGGCGAGATGCTTTATGTTGCTGCAAAGCGTGAACTATCTGAAGAGTTAGGTGTTAAAGACCAAGAGTTAGAATTCATTAATTTCCATGAATCATTGTTTGAATTTAATGGGATTCCAGAACATGAGATTATGTTTCACTATGTATGTCACATAGAAGACATTGTTCGAGAATCCCTCCCGTCGGAAGGAATCGAATCGAATGGTGAACGTTTTAAGGTGGTATGGTTTTCGCAAGAAGAGTTGGATGTAGTTCAAAAAAATATTGTGCCACCTTCAGTTTATAATGAGATCAGGAAAGAACTTAGTTAAATAAAGACATTCATACAATGTATTCTTCGTCGTTTCAGCTTGTTTTAGTGAGTTTCGTATTGCGGTTAATGAATCTACTGTAACAGTTTCTCTTAAACGCGAACCTATTACATGACTTTGAGTCGCAGAGGCAGATTAGGTGGATCAAGTCATGCAGTTGAATCACAAGTGAGCTCCAACGATGAATTCTATAAAAGTTATCGTAGAGGAGAGTGACAGTGAACTGGAAGTGATGCTCACATGGCTTCGTGATTTCAATTATCAGCAGAATGGTGAATTCATGGAATCGCTTGATCGAGGGCAAGAGCCTCCTCTGTTTTTATCTGCACGGGACGTTAACGACGAGGTTATTGGAGGCTTGCAGGGTTCCTTTTTACATCAATGGTTGAGAATAGACGTTATGGCGGTATCGTCCAATTATCGATCAATGGGCGTAGGTCGCCTCCTTGTTACGGAAGCTGAGCGTATGGCCGTTGATCGCGGATGCAGATCCTCCTATGTAGCTACCATGTCTTACCAGGCACCCGATTTTTATCGTCGACTTGGATACCGAGAAGTAGGATGTTTGCCCAATTGGGATTCGCACGGACATGACAAGCACTTTTTCATGAAAGATCTTGCATAGCGAGAAGGGGGCCAGCGATCATTTTCAAGTTCGGTTCAGTTCAATGTGTTTGACACTTTTACCTTTTTCAGAAGATGATTCCGTTGAAATTGCAAGCTGGCCTCGCGATACCAACGAACTCAAGACATGGGCAGGAGCAGATGCTGTTTTTCCTCTCAAATCGGAGCAATTTCGTATCTGGCATGATGATCCTGAGATACACCCTTTCATTGGCCGACATAAAGGTCAATTAGTCGCATATGAGGAATTATGGATCGATGAATCAGAACAGGAGATCGAACTCGCTAGAATCATTGTGCATCCGGCACATCGGAACAAAGGAATTGGTCAGATGTTTGTGACAGCCTTAGTTGCTCAGTCAGAAACGTTTGGTTTAGTGGATCGTTTTCTGCGAGTCTTGCCTGAAAATACCATTGCAATTCGTTGCTATCAAAAGTCGGGCTTTAAGGTCCTTCCAGCTGATGTGCAGAAAACATTTAATCAGAGGCAACCGGTAGAATATGTCTGGATGAAGTATCAGTCAATCAGTTAAAATATTGAATAAATATGTTATTGAGGACGAGATGAATAATTACCAAATTAATAGTAAGCAGCACTGGGTTTTCCTGATAGTATTCGGTTTCTGTGCCCTGCTTGGTTTTTCCGGAGTGCTTGTCGCAGAGATGTTTATGCCAGACAATCCTGGTGGAAACCTTGGTCGATTGGCGATGTATCGATACATGGGAACGACGTCTATTGCCTGGGCTTTGATCGCGCTGTGGTCGGGTTACAAGCTCAGAGTATCGCATTTGACGAATGACAAGTAAGTCAGTACCGATACTCAGTCAGCTTCTGACGAGGGGATAGTACTTCGTGTCACCAAAACGTATCACTTCTGGTTTGCTTTCGCTGATTTTGCTTGTCTTGTTCGGTTGGACTTTCGTTGGTGGTGTTGATGACCTTCGCATTCAGGTGATGTTGTGTATTGGTGTTGTGCTGGGAACCGTTTATACGATCTATGGTGAACTCCCTAAATGGCTCATCATTCTCAGTGGCGGAAAGATCGTTGCCGACGAAGATCCCTCAAATATCTCTCCTCGTATCTATTTGCCAATCCTGATGGTAGCGATCCTGATTGCAATCGTAGCTTTGATGCTGGTCATTTTCGAAATATGGTAAGTTCAAATACTCTGACGTCTCTCTTAAAACGAACACTCTTTAAGATTTTGTGTCTAAGAGTGATCACGTTTGAAATAGTTATTCTGAACTATAGAGCAGTAAAAAGAAAAATGAGTATTACGGTCAGGCAAATCGAAATTAAAGACGCAGAAGGTTTTTACAACGCGCTCTCGAGTGTCGCTGCTGAGAAGGAATACATTTTGACGCTAGAACCGCCACCTTTTGAAAGCACGCAGACATTTATAAAAACAAATGTCGAAAATAATCATGCCCAGTACATAGCTGAGTCAAATGAGACCATTGTTGGGTGGGCGGATATTATCCCGTTCACTCGTCGATCGATGACACATGTTGGTTCACTTGGCATCGGGGTAATCTCAGAATTTCGGGGTCAGGGTATAGGTCAACGACTTTTAGAAAAAACGATTGAGCACGCCTGGCTGCAGGGTTTAAAACGTTTAGAGCTAGAGGTCTTCTCTGACAATGAAATCGCAATGAATCTTTATAAAAAATATGGATATCAGGTTGAGGGCATCAAAAGATATGCACGATGCCTTAATGGAGATTATCAAGACATTGTTGTAATGGCACAGTATCGCATTTGAAAGTGCGCTCAATAGTGATGCCAATAGAAGAAGTCTACTTATGACTCAATGATTCGCTATAAGGGAGTTCTTCGATGTTCCCCAAACCAAAGACTTGCAGGAAGCGGGCAGTGGTGATGTATTTGACATCTGATTTGCCTTCTGCTTCGCGTTCGATGGCAATGAGCTCGCGCCTTAACAGTTGGCGTAAAACACCCACAGCTTTCTCCTTGCCGGCTTCGATGATTTGGTCTTTGCTGATAGGTTGGTGATAAGCCACGAGTGCGAGCACTTCCAGCGCATCCTGTGAAAGTTTGACTTCTTTGGGGCCAAAACCAAATACCCGGTTTCGAATGCGTTCGAAGTCGTGACGTAGCACGAGCCGATAGCCGCCTTCTTCCATGCGAATTTCATATGGTCGTGCTTCATCAATGTATTGACGATTGAGATCATCCAGTAAATCGTCAACATAGGAAGAAGAAAATTCACTATTCAGAAGATTGCACAATTTCTTAGTTGTTAATGGTTCTCCTCCCACAAACAAAGCGGCTTCAATGATCTGTCTGGGAGGAACTCGTGCTTCCCTCTGAGACTCGGTTAGAGAACCAGCCTGTTGTTTATTTGCAGATGCCTCTGATTGAAGCGCTTCGTTGTTATCAATACCGTTCTGGACTTCCGGGAGTTCCAGATCGCGTTCAACTGCTTCAAGCGCTTCAATGGCGCGCTCGTAATCGGCATCTAATTTTTCATCGACTTCGCCGTTCGATGCAAATGCAGCCAGAAAATCATCTTCGTTGAAGATGGTTGTTTCATTGGATTCAGGTGTTTCTTCTTCCGGGGACATTCCCTCAATCCTTTCAGGGAATCAGACATCGAACGGCAAGATGGCTGATGTGCATCATAAAGCAAAAGGCTCCTACTGATTTAACGCCAGTAGATAGGCCTCCCATTTAGCCTGCTTCAGTAAAGCGGCTTTCTGGTCGGCTGCGTTATTGTCCATGTTTGCCCTAAGTTGATCAACCTTTTTTTGGCAATGAGGACAATTCACGAGATGAGCCTCGATTTTCTGGGTCAGTTCCTGGTCTAACAGATTTGACACATAATCTTTGGCATGATCGATGACTTCAGGACAGTAAATTCCTCCAGGACAAAACTTTTCCGAATCCTCTGTTGAGACTTGAATAGTCTGACTGGAAGGTCCCGAGAGCTGATTCATACCAAAAAAACCAACCATACCTATGATCAGACAAGCAGTTACGATCTCCGCACCAGTAATGAAACGACTGATTTGCTTGCGTTTTTTCATGACTGACACAAATTGGCTTAAATCACCTGAAGCGCAAGGCTGCCACTTAGTTTCAGAATCCTGATGTTGTTCGGTTGGATTGTTTTTGTTCATGTCAAAACCTCCTACCTGAATCAGTAGGAATTGAGCCTTTGTAATATTGGGGATAGTACCCCTGTATTGATTATCGAATTCTTCTCTGATGTAGTCTGTGAAATAGCTTACAGTTCGAACATATATACGTTTTCTGACCAAAAATACGAAACAATTATGCTTCTGCGCCTCTTAATAAATGTTCTCCTGACTGGTCTGGCTTGGTTAGGAGAGCGGGAGTGAGTTTAAAATCAATCGAATGTGCCAGATGCTGAGCCTTTCGTAAGATAATTTGTCGTTTTTGCACATCGATCGTCCGTTCGTCCTGCATCTCGCCCAGCAGAACAGTCACTGTTTCTCGCGTACTGCCAATGATACTCGCCAGTTCCTGATGAGAAAGTTTGATATTGATTAGAACCCCTTGTGGGGTAAAACGGCCATATTTTTCAGCTAAGTCGAGTAATAAGTGAGTAAGTCGATCACGATTTGAGCGAAACAGTAACGATTTTAATCTTTGCTCGACGCGTTGACGTCGCAGCCCCATCAGTTTTGTTACACCTAGAGAGACACCGGCATGTTGTTCCATCAGATCCTGAATGACCTGTCCGGGAATACGAATAATTGTGGATTTCAGCATTGCTTCAGCATATTCTTCGCGTTCGCCACCCCCCAGGATGGCTAATTCTCCGAAGAGTTCTCCAGGTTCAATCAACGCCAGAAGGGCCTGTTTTCCTTCGCCTGTGATATGATAGAGCTTGACTCTCCCTGTAAGCACGAGGAATACAGAATCGCTACTTTCCGTCGGGAGATACACCAGATTTCCTCGACCGAACTGCCGTACGGAAGAGTGCCTTTCGACATCCGCGATTTGATCCTGGCTCAGCCGCTCAAACAAATCACAGTTCTTCAAGTACCAGAAATTTTTGTCCATACAGATGAACCTTATCCATATTCCAGAGAAGAAGAATATGAGGTGGCAAGTATTATGTAGTCGGTTGCAACAAATCGAATGATTGAATGTATTAATAGTACCAAGTGGGATGATAATAATATAGAGGTTCCGAAGTCCATTTGAGAACCCCCATCTCAGGAAATCATCGAATTTTTCCTCTTAAGTGATTGCAGGTAAACCGATTTCGTGCCATATGACTTAATTGAAAATGATCATATTTCTAGAAGCTCAGTCACTACTTTCCGAGGAGCACCTATGTCCAGAACAGAGATCGTTCCCGTGTATTGCTTCGAGTCTGGTAGAGCGAATCCCTTTTTTTCAGCTACAAACGTTGCAGTATGGTTAGCGACGACACAATCTCCCAATGGCAATCCTGAATCACAGTCAAGACCAGAAGGAAGGTCTACCGCTAATTTGTTTCCCTGAGATTGGTTCATAATCTGGATCGCGGTTGTAAATGGCGGGCGAATTGTACCTTGAATGCCGGTTCCTAACAGTGCGTCTACGATCCAATCAGCTTCTTCTAGAAATGTCCGAAATTCTTCAGGGTAATCTAAGTTGGGATCACAGTGGATTACTAAACCCATCCTTAAAGCCACTTGATAATTTATCGCAGCATCTCCCTTAAGTTGTTCGGGGTCTGCCAATAGATAAATTTGCACGGGAATACCAGCATTATCCAAATGTCGGGCAATTACAAACCCATCACCGCCATTATTGCCTTTACCAGCACAAATTTTGACGGGTCCTTTTACTTTCAGTGATACTAGCAGTTCAAACACGCCTCGCCCCGCGTTTTCCATAAGTGCAATTCCAGGCAGACCAAACTCTTCGACCGTGCGTTGGTCTACACTCCGAACTGCTTTCCGGCTTAGTCGTTCATGATGGGCCATTTTTATTCTCGTTTTGTGAATTCGGGGTATGCAAATAGAGTTAAAAATAGTAAAAAATCGCTCAAAGTAATTTTATAAACAGTGGTTACGGGGTTTTCACCTGATGGAATTTAAATTACGATCTTACATGATGCGGGCATGTTTTCCCGATCTCTTTTCAAAATAGGAAATTCTTAGTCTCCAATAGGATACTTCTGGAGAGTCAGCTGTGATAGATGAATATTCTAACCGATGGGCTCTGGTCACGGGCGCTTCATCAGGGATTGGTTTGGAATTTGCGCACCGACTGGCTGCACGAGGTATGCACTTGGTCCTGACCGCACGTCGCCAGGAGCATCTGGAAAACCTGGCCTCAGAATTATTAACTCGTCATGGAACAAAGACTGAAGTCATCACATTAGATCTCTCTGAGCAGGAAGCTCCTCAGAAGCTATACGATGAGGTCAAGCGGCGTGGCATCGAGATTGAATTGCTGATTAATAATGCTGGGTTTAGTGTGGTTTCTGATGTTGCCTCTACCGACGCCAAACGAGTGATGCAAATGGTGCGGCTGAATGTGGGAGCATTAACCGAACTGACGTATCTTTATTTGCCTGAAATGATGGAACGCGGGCATGGCGCCATCATCAATATTGCCTCAGTAGCTGCTTTCCAACCAGTAGCCTACATGTCATCATATGCGGCCAGCAAAAGTTATGTATTGCATTTCAGTGAAGGATTATGGGCGGAAGCACGCGACAAAGGAGTGACAGTCACCGCCCTGTGTCCGGGAACAACGCAAACCGAATTTTTCGACGTTGCCGGTGTCGAAGGATGGCTAAAAAAACACCGATTCCAGACTGTGGAACAGGTGGTCAAAACAGGTCTGAAAGCTGTTGAAAAAAAGCGGCAATACGCGGTTTCTGGTTGGGGTAATTATTTCTTATCGTTGTTGGTGCGGATCGCGACGCGTAGGACAGTGGTGGTCGAGTCGATGAAATATTTCCGTCCACAGCCACAAAAAGACAAGAAATAGGGCACAAAAGAACACATTCTAATGTGATTCAAATTCGGTTTGTCCTCTGCGATCCGCTTTTTTAGCTGATTTTGTTTTGAACAGAGCTCAGCAAGTTGACGATCTATCGCAAATCGCAGTATAACTGTCGTTCCCATTTTTGGAATTTCGGAGAAGGTATATAGATGGCTTCAAAAGCAAAAATTGAAAAGCAAAAGAGAAACGCAAAACTCGTTGCAAAATATGCTGCACAACGCGAAGAGTTGATCGCCAAAGGCGATTACGCTGGACTGGCGAAACTGCCTCGTAATTCCAGCAAAACACGTCTTCGTCGTTTATGCCAGCTAACAGGGCGCCCCCGTGGTAACTATCGTAAGTTCCAGATCTCCCGTATTGCATTACGAGACATGGCTTTAGATGGCCTGATTCCAGGTATGAAGAAATCAAGCTGGTAGTATCAACGGATTGAAGGTTGGTCTTCGATTTAAGCCAGCAATTTACAAAATAGCGTCGCCCCAATTTGGGTGTCCCCAGTCACGACGCATGAAATAGGAAAAAACAAAATGTCAGTCGGTTTATCTAGAAAAGAAATTGTTAAACGACGGAAAAAACGAGCACGCCTGAAAAAGAAGCTCAAATGTCGATTCTGTCCGGATGGAAACATCCCGCGTCCCGTTTATGTCGATTATAAGGATCTGAGAACATTGCGTTCTCTTCTGGATCGTGAAGGACGCATTTTACCTCGCCGTCGTACTGGTACCTCTGCTCTTTATCAACGAGCAGTTCGCCGTGCTGTCTTGAGAGCCCGTTTTATCGGTTTGTTGTCTCACGTTTCTGAAGACTAATAAGCGGCATAATTCACTGAATTCATAATGAAAAGGCTCTGGATAATATCCAGAGCCTTTTTTATTTCCTTAAAGAAGCATGAGTTCAGAGTTCTTTCGAGAGAGACTGATGGCATGAAGGAGTAGAAGTTGTAATTCCAGAAGACGCTTACCAGTTGAATCCGGTCGGGAAGGAGTCGGTTTGAAATTCATCTAACAGATCATAATCCGACTTGTGTTTTTGGTCCAAAGTAGCTTCGGCACAGGATTCTTCTGTTTCCCAGATCACGACTTTCACAGCCTGCACCCCTAATTCGCCTAACAGATTAGGACAGACTTCATCGAGTAAATACTTTGCCATATTTTCAGCAGTTGGGTTGTAGGGAAGTACAAAATACTTGGTGGGTTCCACCATGCGGATGGCTTTCAGGCCATTTTCGTCTTCGATATTGAGTAGAAATCCATGATCCCAGTTTTCATCAATCCAGCCCTTCAGCAGGGATTTGAGATGCGCAAAGTCGATAATTCGTCCCACGGCATCAGTTTCCGGGCCGGTCACATAAAAGTCTGCGACATAATTATGGCCATGAAAAAATTGGCATTTCCCTTCATGGCGAAATAATCGGTGTCCTGCATTAAACTTGACCCGACGCATAATTGTCATACCCATGATATCAACTCGTCCTCTTAATAGGCTTTCTCGATAATGCTTCTAAAAACTTGCTCTCTAACTCAGTAGGAATTTCATACCCTGTGTCATAATGGTGTCTACCTTTGGATCACAAAAGGCAACACTTACTTCATAGCCGCCCGCGGGGTATTCTTCTGCGATCGGAATATACCATGGCCCGCCATCACCATAAGCGGCAGTCGCGATGAATTGATCAGGCTGCATGTTTTGAGCACGTAACTGGTATTCGATGAAGCTTTCTGCTGGTAAATGAAGCGTTTTGATGTCATTCATTTGCAGAGAACTTAATGTAATGGGAATCTTTTTCTCAACGCGTTCGAGCCAGGCTAGAGTATAAGAAGGCCGATTCCGATTTACGACTCGATTGGCCTTATTCGAAATCCTCTTCTTTAACTCAGCTGCCTGATAAGTGTTTCTTACCGGTGGTAGAATGTCATGTGATTTCCAGGAAATCTGCCCGATGGGTTCGGGCTTTAATTGTTTCTCAGATGCAATCATGCCATCATAAATCCGACGTGCCAGAATTTTACGCATCTCGTGAGAGCCGTCATTGTATTTACCGGCTGACACATTACCTGCACACCCCGTGAAATAAATGTGCGTGCACCCTGGCTCTTCTTCTTGCCGTTGCTTGCGGGCGATGCCGGTAAAGTCACTGCTGACACGTCCATCGCCATAATAACTCATGGGATGCGTTGCATAATAATGGCAGGAAACCAGCTTCTTATCTTTGTTGTAAAAGGCAATTGTTTTCAGCCAGGGATCAATGATTCCTTCCGTCATACTTCGAAGTGATTCATCCTTACAACTACTTCCCCGCATGCGTTTAATTTTTCCATTCTTATCCCGGTCAATACGGCGGTTGGAAGCGACTTTATCGACTTTACTTTGGCTATGTGCGATGTGTGTCACAGGTTCTGCTTTGGGAATCGCTGCTGCCACTGCTTTATGGGCTTTCTCCAGACAAGAATTGAAAAAGTCCAGTTCGATAATATGTGGCAAATCACCTTGTTCGAGTACGATCTGCTCAGCATTTAAGCATGCAAACGGGGCGTTATGCTGATGGACACATTGTACGGCGACTCGATCAATGGTTGTACCAGCTGCGTCTGCTAATGCTTTTCGCCAGGCGATATGTGCATCATTTAACAGGCCTGTCCAGTCAACCGCACAAACCACGATTGGCTTACCAGCACCCAGTAAAACATATCCAATTGCTTCCAGTGAATCATCATAGCCAACCACCGGCTTAATCCAGCCACCACACAATGAATGACCTTTGGGAGGTGAAACGTCGAAGCGAAACGGAGCAAGGTGCAGATTTGGATTCGCAGCCGTTTCTTCACGGTTTGCGAAAGACCATTCACTGAGAGAAAACGTACTACCCGTAGCAGCCAAAGAAGCAGCAAGAAAATCGCGTCGACTGAAATTGCTCATGATTCACCTTCAGGGGTGTTTATACACCTTACAGTTTGGTTGGGTTCGGAGCGTCTCCATAGACCTCTTTGGGATCAAATACTTTTTCCGTTTCGGTAAATTGAAGTCCGAGGCCTTTCTCATTCATTTCTTCGCTTACCGGAACACGACGATAAAAGCAGGACCGATAACCGACGTGACAACTGGCGCCCCCTTGAACATCGACTCGTAACCAGATGGTATCCTGGTCATCATCGATCAGAAGCGCTTTCACTTTTTGAACGAGCCCACTCGTGGCTCCTTTGTGCCAGAGCACTTGACGGCTTCGGCTCCAATAGACGGCTTCCCCCAATTCGATCGTTTTCTTGAGCGCTTCCTCATTCATATAGGCGTGCATCAACAATTCACCAGAACTAAAATCTGTGGTCACGACAGGAATCAAACCGTCCTGATCAAACTTAGGGGCCAGTTCTGTTCCTTCTTCAACCTGCTCGACTGAAGTCCGTTCAGCGAATTGAATACCATCTGACATGTTTCTCTTACCTCACTTCAATGCAATCTTTATCTAATCTGTGGAGAAGTTCCCCACTTAATACTACTTATATGGGACTTAAAACTCTAAATGAATCGACCAATTATCGATCTTCTCAGGAAAAGCAATGCGGCTGAGTACATCATAATCAAAGCTTGATGCCAGACACATGATCTGAGGCGTTCTTCAAGCGGAAATCGCGAGATTTCCTGCTCTTAAAATGGTAAACCTAATGGTGTGGCAGGTCAGTAGTTTCAGAGGAGATTTCGAGAGGATTCATAGAATAATCGTTTTTTAGGATAAAAACAGTATACATGCGCAATCTTCAAACAAACTGTTAACCGAGTTGTGAGAGAATGTCTGATTTAATAGAGACGTTTTTTGCTCTAAAAAGTTCGCGGAATATGTCACGAAAGAATCAAAGCTTGATTACGCTGAATATATCTGCGACATGCGTAAAATTTTCTCTTTTACCAGTTTGCGAAAGGGACGAGGTGAGATAACCTCTGCTTGATCTCCAAAACTCAATACCCAATCGGAAATGCAGTCCAGGCTGTCAACTTGCGCGCGAAATTCAATCGTGCCTCCCTTCAGCTTCTTGATCTCTTGCGATTGATCCCAGCAAACCAGGGAAACTTTTTCACCGGCATTACGTTCAAAGTGAATTTTAACCGATTGCAATTTGCGAGAATGTTTTATGGGGTTCCATGACTTACCAAGGTAACGATTAAGGTTAAAACGAGATGGCTTTTTAAATGTTTCATCCAATAGTTCTGATTTTACAATCGTCTGAAGTGGAAATACTTTTATTCCTCTATCAATAGAAGATCGTCCTACAACATACCACTGTTGATTGGAATATAATATATGAAACGGGCTCAACATCGTAGAGATGGTTTTCTGTTCTTTAGGACAAGCATGTTGGATGCGCACATTTCTTTTTTCTATTGCCGCTTTGAACAGATTTTTGTGATGAATTACATTACGTATATGTGGATTTGTAGAAGGGAACCAGATGGAGATCAGTTGTGCTGCGTCGATGACATCTTCACGCAATTGATCTGGCAAGCTACTCAAAACTTTAGTAGACGCTGATCTTGCAAATTGGTGAATCGGAAGTCCGACAATAGTTTTATCAAGGTTCTGGCATAAAACGAGTAATGCGAGAACTTCCTCAAAGGTCAAATCTTTGAAGGGAACGATTGTCCGCCACGGAAGAGAGTATCCTTGCCTTTCTTCGTCATACAGGACATAGATACCTGACTCTTGTAATGTACTTAGATCTCGAAATACCGTCCTGCGACTGACTTCACATTCGGTAGCGAGTTGTGCAGAGTTATAAACTCGCCCCGACTGTAACAAAGCGATCAGTTTTAGGAGACGATGAATTCGTCCAGCTACCATAGATTATCTTTTGAATGCTTTTCCACAAGCCTGATTAGTGGCGGGTTTTCAAACCCGAATACTCAGGTTGAGTTGCACTTGTAGTACCACGATTCATCATAATTGCGGTAACAAGTGATGCAAACCAACACTTGGAAATAACAATCGATGGAGATGGGCATCGATACGAGCGTATTGTGAGCGAAAATGAGCAGCAGTAGGCTTTTCACTCACAAGCTTTGTCTAAATCTAGCTCGTACTTACGACAAAGAGTCTCAGAAATCAAAATCGATTTTAAAAAAAATGAATGAGTAATTCGCTAACCTGCGAAGGCTGTATTATCGGAATAACATGAGTATTGTCCGAGGTGCTTTCATTCCACAAAATTCGAGGCAGGTAATAATTCAAGCTCGTTTATTTGTTCAGTATCTGAAGTTGAAGCCTCATGTTCCGTTGCTGAAACCGGTGCTATGTCATCAAGGTTTTGCGTCTCGTCTGAGTCAAGTATGTACTCGACTGTTCTTTCTGTATCGGATAAAACAAACGGATTTCTTACGTCAATATCAGAACTTTCTAAATGGGCCGCTGGTTCATTTGCCTCTGGAACCGGTGGTGCATAATCGGGAGACGTTTCTGGTTCTGGAACAGGTAAAACGCTTGGCGTCAGGCCATCTTGTTGCTCCATCATCTCTGCTTCTCCCTCTTTGGTGGGCATCAAGCCAACTTCGCCCACATACCCTGCCGCAACAAACGGTTCTGGTTTGCTACGCAGTTTATGAGCTTCGATACCATGAGTTCTGGCCCAGGCTCGTCTAATTGCCTGTTGATATGCGACTGGTGACCACTCTCCTTCCATCAGATGGATATTGTTGTGCTTCAGCAAGGTTCCTTTCCATTTGTAGAGGTTTTTAATGGCTACATTGTAAGCGACCAGCGATCGATAATATTCTGTTTCGGCGGCTGCTAGACTGGATTGAGCACGTAACAAGGTATCGAGTGTAGTGGTTCCTGCCTGGACTTCTGCGTCAAATAGCTCGGTTCGTCTTCTAGCTGCACGCCAACGATTGAAATTCGATTGCGCTGTAGCGTAGTTTTTAGCCAGATCCTGGAAGGTAATCGCCAGTTCCTGACTGACGTCCATTTCCTGCGCTTGTAACACACTTCGTGCTTTTGAGATTCGAAACTCCAAGTTTTCAACTTGAGCATGAGCTGACCGAAAACCAAGTGGAACACTGAATTCCCAGCCGATCGTCCAGCTATCCTGATCGTTTTGCATCAGTGTTCCATAGGCGCTATGTAAGCCTTGAGCGGTAATGCCATCTGTGTTTCTCTGACTCAGCAGTCTATCGCCGAATGCATTCACTTGATAACTGGATACCAGATCCAGTCGTGGTCGGGTCAGGCTGGTAGCAGCTAAACGCTGAAATTCGAGGCTTTTAATATTCCATTTTTGTCTTCGAAGTTCAACTCGATGCACCAGCGCCTCAGTCAGACACATACTCCAGTCTGGTGTAAACTCGGCTGAAACAGGGTCATCAATTGGACGAATGATTTTGCCATCATTAACGGGTAGTCCAACAAGTCGACGGAAACGGCTTTCAGCGGTATAAATATCACTCCGTGTAGACTGGACTAAAGACTGGGTTTCAAACAAACGATCTTTGGCTTGTGCTTCGTCAGCTGGTTTGAAGTTTCTGGTACCACCGGCTTCTAGCTTTGCATGTGCCTCGCGCCAACTACGTAATGCAGAATTACGGGCCACGACTTGTGTATCATACAATCGATAAGCCAGATAAAGTTGCCAATAGCTCTCTTCAATATCTGAGACCAGGTTGCGAACGTTTCTCTCGAAATCCGCGAGTACTAAATCGTTGTTGATACGCGCGATGACGACACCTTGGCTGACACCAGTGATGCCAGTGAATCCAGAGCCAATCGGACCTGCGATGCGGGTATAGTCAACTCCAGCTCCTGCCAGGAATGGTTGACGATAGGAAGCACCAAAGTTGCCAGTATAGTTGGAAGGGAATAATTGGCTCGTCGCATTACTACCCTGGTAATTCCAGTTATGATTGATGGAAAATTGTCCGCCGTTTGCAAATGTTTTGGAAAGACCAGATTGAAATTGTCCCGTTTCCTGAGTCAAAGTACCGCCCGGAATTCCACCAAAAAACGGGCTGTTTTGAACCTGTTCTGAGCGGCCCCATAACATATTTGCAGTGAAAGTAGTATCAAAGGCAGAAAGGGCTGCTTCAACGCCACGCGAACCACCCAATAGCACATTGGTTTCCTGAATGGATGGGTCATAAACAGATGGAGTTCCATCCGGATTATTCAGTAGCCCGTTTCCATTTGTCCCCAGCGTACCAGCGACACGGATGACTTCGCTATTCGACAGACCCAAGTGGATTGCGTCCATCAAAGGTAAGTCCCAGATTTCATCCTGCGAACGATCTGCCAACGTACGTGGTTTGCCAGAAAACGTAATTTCTTCTGGAGTTTCCTCGAACACAGCCGGATATTCGATCTTTGTGGCGACATCTTCATAATATTGAAGTTCTTTGTCGCCGAGGTAATGCAGATCCGTATCGGTACCGAGGCCATGACAACCAACCAATTGGCTGGTAATCAGACAACCACAGAAAAATTGGTGTAACTTCTGACGAAGGTTCATGTATCCATCCTTAAAGACATGAACGTCGATTATGGTTACAAAGTGTTTTTTCATAACCACTTAGGGTTCATAATCGATAGTAATTCTGGGAGAATTCACCAATGCGCGCTGACAACCAATTTTGTGTGTGAAACAATGGTTCGGAGCACAAGCTGCCCGTTTGGTAAAATCACTATTTTCGATATCGGCTGTTTAATCGTTACAACTTGACTTTTTTGACGATTGGTCAAAATTCATATGTTTTTGTGCATTTGGCCCGAACTCTGTGTAAGGCTTTCCCAGCATTTTCTTTAGTAGAATGACTTCTCCCGCGTCATTCTGTTCAATAAAGTGACCCAAAAACTGTAAAGCGTATCCCGCAAAGAACGCGATTCCGGCCAAAACCCACTGGTTGGCTAATCCAAATCCAATCAATCCTCCGAATGTCAGCGGAACTCCAATCATATGCAGGATTTGATTGAGCCTGTTTTGGTGTCGGAGAAAATAATTGCTGAAAAAGCGTTGAATCATCTGAATTCATCCGATTGGCTTGAAAAGTAAGTGCCGTTCATCGCGTATAGTTGAAAAGCGATTTCTGTTTTGATACGGTCACAGCTTGCTTGTGCACTGTCTATTCAGTATCAACCAGTGTGGCCTTTGGTTTCAAGAGTCAGCATACTCCTTTCGGATTGCTACACGAACTTGAGTTCCCGGTTACATGCCCTTTTTTATCAGAAGTATTTGAGGAAACGATGTATAAAGTCACATTAATTCCGGGAGATGGAGTTGGTCCGGAAATTGCCGAAGCAACACGTAAGTGTGTTGATGCTACTGGCGTGAAAATCGACTGGGACGTTCAGGAATGTGGAATCGAAGTGATAGAGGCTGAAGGTAGCGTCCCTGATCGAGTCATGGAATCTATTCGGGCCAACAAAGTCGCCTTGAAAGCACCTATTACGACTCCGATCGGAAAAGGTTTCCGTAGTGTCAATGTATTTCTACGACAAGAGCTGGGCTTATATGCCTGTATTCGTCCTTGCAAAACTTACAAAGGGGTGCGGACTTACTTTTCTGAATCTAATGTCGATTTGGTCGTCGTTCGTGAAAATACGGAAGATTTGTATGCGGGTGTTGAATTTCAAGCAGGTGAAGAAAACACGGCCGCACTAATCAACACGATTAACGAATATGCAACCGGTAAAAAAATTAATACTCCTGTTAATGAGACGGGTGTGAGTATCAAGCCGATGTCGTATCAGGGAACTCGCGATATCTGTAATTACGCATTTAAATATGCTGTCGATAACAAGCGCAAAGCAGTTACTTCAATCTGTAAAGCAAACATTATGAAATTTACAGATGGTCTGTGGTATGACGAAACGCGTGCGGTCGCCAAGGCCTACGGTGCCAAATTTGAGTGGGAAGATCTCGCTGAAGGTGTTGAGCCTGATGCAAAACTGGCAGGCCAAGTACCGGACTGTGGTGGCAATATTGAATACAACGAACGCCTGATTGACAACATGTGCATGCAACTTGTGCAAAAACCAGAGTTATATGATGTACTTGTCACATCTAATTTGTATGGCGATATTCTGAGCGACTTGTGTGCTGGTCTGGTCGGTGGTTTGGGTGTTGCCCCTGGTTCGAATATTGGGCCTGAGTCGGCTATCTTCGAAGCTACACACGGTTCTGCTCCCAAATACAAAGGACAGAATAAAGTCAATCCCGTTGCCTTGATTCTATCTGGAAAGATGATGCTCGATTATCTGGGTGAACACGATGCGGCAACAAAGCTGGATCAGGCTGTTGCCGATGTGATAGCTGAAGGCAAAGATGTGACTTATGATCTCAAAGACGATCGAAATGATCCTACAGCCGTTGGAACTCAGGAGATGGCTGACGCGATCTGTCGCAAAATGCAATAATCTATTTGCATTTGTTCTATCAAATTGATAACTGCGATTCGACATACTAAAGTGCGTCGAATCGCAGTTTTTTTGTGCTATATGCACAATAGCAATTTACGTAATCTGTTTATAAATATTTGTAAGAATTGGTTAATCAATATATAAAATTGGTGAAGAGATCAATCAATTTTGATACGATGAAGGCACTTATCCCACCTAAATTGATCCTACTACAGGAGCCTTCCTCATGACGAACCATTTTCTTTCACGTCGTGAACTGTTGAAAATGAGTGCGGCAACATTTGCTGGTTCTACCGGTCTGAATTGGCAAAAGCTCGCTTCGGAAGCAGCTGAATCAAAGCGTCCTCAGGTAGCTGCCATTTATACCGAATTTTTTTACATTTCTCATGCCTATCACATTTTGCATCCCTTTTTAGGGCCGTATCTTTTTAATGGGAAGTTGCTACAACCACAGTGTGATGTCGTTTCTTTTTATGGTGATCAGTTTACAGATCGAGATCTTTCGCGGGGTGTTGCAAAAAAAAATAATATTCCGATTTATAAAACAATTCGTGAAGCATTATGCTTAGGAGGCAAGGAGTTAGCGGTCGATGCTGTTCTCTCTATCGGTGAGCATGGTACTTATCCTGATACAAAATATGGTCAGACTATGTATCCCCGAAAACGTTTTTTCGATGAGATCGTCGATGTGATGAAACAATCGAAACGATTTGTACCTGTTTTCAGTGATAAGCATTATTCTTATCGTTGGGATTGGGCGCGCGAGATGTATGACACCTCTCGAAAATATGAGTTTCCGATGATGGTTGGTAGTTCGGTTCCTCTGGCAGTACGAACCATTCCGTTAGAAATACCTTATGGAACGGAATTAAAAGATGCAGTCTCAATTCATGGCGGACCCATTGAAAAATATGATATTCATGGGTTAGAAGTTTTGCAGTCTATGGTGGAATTTCGCAAAGGGGGAGAGACTGGAGTTTCATCTGTTCAATTTTTGAAGGGAGATGAATTGATCAAGGCGGGCCGTGAAGGACGTTGGTCAATGAAGCTCGCTGAGGCAGCGATGCAGGCGGAGCTAGGAAGTAAGAAGCGGTCTCTCTTTGATAAGGTTGGGAAAGAGGGTACGTCAGAGCCTCATGGAATCCTATTGGAATATAAAGATGGTTTTCGTGCGACGATGCTTAAGATTGGTTCAAATGGCGTTCGCTGGAATTTTGCTTGTCGTGTGAAAGGTGAATCAAAGCCCAAGGCGACTACGTTTTTCCCTGGTCCCTGGGGAAATCGCAATCTGTTCCGGGCATTTTCAAACGCGATTCAATATTTGTTTGTGCATAAGAAGGAACCGTATCCCTGCGAAAGAACATTATTGATGACTGGAGTGTTGGATGCTGCCATGCATTCCTATTTCGAAAAAGGACAAGCGAAGATGAAAACTCCACAATTAGAGTTTTCATATAAACCTAAGAATTTTAATCAATTCCGCGAAATGGGTGCCTCTTGGAACGTCATTACAAAAGATATCCCAATGCCTCGCGATTTTGTTGAGTCTGATCCTCAACCTAAATAAGCGTAGGTTTCTGCTCCAGATCAACTACGACACTTCTTGAAAAGGAGCATGACATAATTTCCTAACTCAAGTTACTTGCAGGAAGATCCTAAATTCAGGATAGTAAGCAAGTAGCTGCCCTTTCGTTTTTCGTTCCCTGATCCTACCTGAGAGTAAATGTCAATAAGATGAAATATGTTCTCGTAATCCCAGATGGTTGTGCGGATGAGCCACAAGAAACATTAGGTGGCAAGACGCCTTTGCAGGCGGCCCAGGTTTCCCATATGGATGCCGTTGTTTCTCAGGGGATTCTCGGGAGAACTGATACCGTGCCTGCATCAATGCCCTCCGGCAGTGATGTGGGAACAATGAGTCTCTTTGGATACGATCCTCTGACTTATCATACTGGTCGCGCTCCTCTTGAAGCGGCCGCACAGGGAATCGAGTTAGGCGCTCACGACTGGGCCATCCGTTGTAATTTTGTCACGATTGCTGAGGGAAACATGGCGAGTTTCACAGCATCTCAACTTCCCAATGATGTTGGTGAAGAATTAGTTGGTTTGCTTCAAGAGGAAACTGCCGATGATCCGCAATGGGAATTTCATCAAGGCGTCAGCTATCGCAATTTATTGATCTATCGAGGGCAGAGTGGAGATGATGCCCCTTTTGATTCAGGGACACTCACAGTTCCTCCTCACGATTTAACCGACCAACCAATTCAGCATGACCTTCCCTCAGGCAGAGGAAGTGAGTTAATGCTCGACCTGATGGAACGCAGCAAGAAACTGTTTTCAAAATCATCAAAAAATCAAAATCGATCTGACAAACATCCAGCGGCAACACAGATCTGGTTATGGGGGCAGGGAAGCAGACCTGCGCTCAAACCCTTTCATGAACAATTTGGTAAAACAGGGGCTGTGATCACAGCAGTAGATTTGTTGAGAGGCTTGGGGCGTTTACTTGACTGGGAAGTAATCGAAGTGGAAGGGGCCACCGGTTATACTGATACCGATTACGCAGCCAAAGGCCGCGCTGCAATGGAAACTCTGAAGAAGACAGATTTTGTAGTCGTGCATGTAGAGGCCACAGATGAAGCTTCACATGAAGGTGAGGTACAGGAAAAAATCAAAGCCCTGGAAATGATCGATGAGCACATCGTGGGGCCTGTGCATGATTACTTAAAAAAGCAAGGCGAGTACCGTTTCTTAGTTTGCCCTGATCATCCCACATTTTTGAGAACGAAAACTCATAGCCATGGCTATGTGCCTTTTGGAATTTGTGGCACGCACGTACGTCCCGATCAGGCAACCAGTTATGATGAAGTTGCGGCGGGAAAGAGCAATTTACTGCTTCCCAAAGGTCATCAACTCATGCCCTTCTTTTTCGGGACATTGACGAACTAGCCTGAATTCGATTCAGGCTAGCTCTCTTTACTTCAGTAAATTCGATTTCTTACAAAGGCCAGTCGCGGAGAATTCGTTCTACCTCTTCTGCATGGCCACTTTCATCTCGAACCATATCTTCCAGTTGAACGGCCATGCCTTTATCGCCAAATTCCTCTGCTTCTTTGGCACGTTGCGTATAACCTACGGTTGCCGCTTGTTCTGCCGCTAACACGGCTTCTAACATTTCTCGATTGGTGTGTGCTTCGGCAACTTTTGTGGGAACGGTCGTTGGTTCACCACCTAGTGCTACGATTTTATTAGCCAGATATTGGGCATGTAATTGTTCGTCGGGTACTTCTGCCAGAAAAAACTGTGTCAATTGTGGTCGATAAGGGCCCGTTGCTTTCGCAGCATATGTAGTATATTGAATGATCGCTGAAAGCTCGTTTGCTAAATCCTGATTCAGATGAGTGATCATCGCTTGCTTGTCCATGTTTCGCTCCTGAAGAATGAATTGGCTGGATCATTTAGTGATCCTCTCGCCAATGGGTTTGGGTATTACTTTTATAGAATAGCACTCACACTTTGCAACTATATGCGAATGAAGGCGAAATGAAAATACCTTGGTGTTCTGTGCTAATTAAAAGAATTTCGGTGATGAGGGGAACGCCTGAATTGTTGAACCTGTCAGGATTAAGAGTAATTGAAATTGCCACTATTCGGAGAAATAAGTCATCTGATCCAACTTTTGAGATTCAAATTCGGGGTTCTTTTCTTGATGGTCATGGACTATGATTGTAAATAGCCCCTAATTTTGGCTATTTTGTTAAATTGCGTTGTGTTGTATTTTTAGTAGAGAATTGGGAGATTTAAGTGTCAAACTGGGTTGAACCTCTGGGAATGAGGATTCTCATTCGTAAAGATGAGAGTCGACATACTACGCGCGGGGGTATTGTACTTCCCGATAAGGCAGAAATTCCGAATATTACCGGTCGTGTTGTTGAAATCAGCGTGCAGATCGAGCGGGATGATGACTTTCCAATTAAGAAGTACGATAAAGTGCTTTTCAACCCGAGTGATGCGATTCCCGTGGATTTCGAACCGGACAATGTTTTATTCGTTGTACCTATCGAAGATGTCGTTGCTGTATTCCGCCGTGGTGAATCGAAGATCGATGAAATCCGGTCAGCTGAAGAGATGGACGCAGATGATCCAGAAGAATGGGACGACTAAATGGTGGTTGAAAGCGTCCTGTTCACAGGCTATTCATTTCAGTTTACAGCCTTAATTTCTTCTACCAGGCTAGATCGTTGATAGCCTGTTGGAATGGTATCCAGATTTCGATAGGCGACTAGTTCCGCGACAATACTTAGCGCAATTTCCGGAACAGTCTGAGAGCCAATGTCAAAACCAAGTGGAGCATGAACTTTCGCAAGTGCCTCACGGGGTGTGCCGGTTCGTAGCAAGTCTTCAAAGATCAGTTTCACTTTTCGTTTGCTGCCTATCATACCGATGTAACGCGCTGGTGACTCTGCCAAATGTCCCAAGGCTTCTTCGTCATGATTATGACCACGGGTGACGATGATGATAAACGTATCCCTGGTGATGGAAAGATCTGAAAGAGCCGTATCAAAGTTGCCAACAATTAAATGTTTTGCTGTGGGGAATCGTTCGACATTACAATATTCCTGACGATCATCGGCGGCAATAATTTCGAATCCGACATCGCTGGCCAACTCTGCCACTTTCTGGCCAATATGACCACAGCCAACGATCACAAGCTCACATGTCTGATGAAAGGTGAGATATGCAATACCCGCTTTAAGATAGGGGCGAGGTCGATTCTGGATCGGCTTCAAACCCATTAGTAATTGAGACGGCGGTTCTTGCTGACCACGTTGGGCAATAATTGTTGAGTTCGCATCTATCAGAAAGCGATCTGTTTCACTTCCGCCTTCTGCTGATTCAGGGTTAATCACAATTGCTTCGGTGCAACCCTGATCACTTGCCAACAGTTGAGCCATGGATTGGAAGTAACATAAATCTTCTTCAGTATTGATTGGATCGACGAGAACTTTCATCCGTCCTCCACAAATCAGTCCGTCATCCCAACCATAATCACTGTCGAGTTGAAATGTCATAATTTCAGGTGTAGCAGCATCGATCAGTCTTAATGCGCGGCGTTTCACTTCCGCTTCCACGCAACCGCCCCCGAGAGTTCCGATTTGAGAGCCATCTCGAAAGATGAGCATGGCGGCTCCCGGTTTTTGTGGAGTGGATCCGCGGGTTTCAACCAGACAGGTATAGCAAACGGATTTCTTTTGTTGGACTGCTTTTCCCAATTCGACTAACAAATCACGCATGGTCGTTTACTTTGATCGATTATTTAAAGTGTATCTAATAGACTACGGGCAGCTTGAAGTTCACGCGTCAATCCGTCGACCAGACCCAGCTTCTGATTGCCAGGTAAGACTTCCCAAGTGTATGTTTCAACTTCCAGATGTGGTGCGTAGTCGAGCTCTTTCACAGTTGCTAAAGCGTGCTTCAATTCCTGGTAGGTGGTTCCTAATGGCCCGAGTGTTTGGGCGTCAATGGGCACATGAAAATGAACCCGGAGCTTTTCCGTTTCCTTAATACGTGGATCTGGTGCCAGTAAAAACTTCTTTGTGAGGTCCACGATCCGATAAAGATCACCCGATGCTAAATTTCCGATTGTCTGATGTAGATACCGGGGTTCTGCGTATTCTGCAAGCTGAGTGCGACCATCCTCATTCTCCCACGGATTCACAAGTTCGATGGCATTCGAAATATGAATTTTATTGATCCGAATTTCAGCGTGTGTGATTTGCCGAATCGAACCGGGTATATCTTCAAACTCAACAGCCTGATGACAAATGTCGTAACAGGCTCCCAGAAATTCCTTTACTATTCCAAGCAATTGTTTCGCCGCAGCCCGTTGATAAAGCCGTTCGAAGAAGACAATCAACTCGTGTGTAAATTCGATAACACAAAATGGCTCTGGTTCAATTGCCAACCGAATCGTTTTACCTGTTTCTTCTTTCAGATGTTTCAGATAGATTGCCAGTACGATTAATTGTTCGATGCATGTGTCACCAAAATCAGCGGCATGCTCAAACTGTTTGAATCCTAAAGGGACTGTGGAGATACTACCTTCTGCTCCATCGGGTAGTAATGCGGAGAGTACTCGGGCACAGCCTTTCGTATATTCGAGCCGCTCTGGCTGAGACCAGTCGGGTAAATAAACATTTTCTTTAACGCGATCATTGTGAAAATTTCCATAGGGAAATGCATTCAGTGTGTAACAGATTAGATTTCTTTTCCGAACCTCTTCGGCAAAATGGATGTGTCCTGTATCAGTTGCCAGAATCTCCTGGATCACCGGTTCAGCCAGCCAGAGTCCGGCAGCAAGTGGCGCTGCATACTGTTCTTGAATGGGAACCGTAAATTCATCGAGCTTTTGCAAAATCTCCGCAACAGTTAATCCTGGATGCACGTTGGTGCAATAACTCAATGGCAGAGAACTTAGCGTCATGGAACTTCCTCAGAGGCGATTCAGGTTGACAGTCAATAGAAAAAATGTGAAGCAGAGACTTCTCATCTAATACTATCATAACCAAGACTAACCAGCGGACTACCTCCCAACAGAATACGCTGGTGAGATTGTGGTTTTGGGATGATTTTTCTGTCAAATACAACTTGTGTTAACTTGTAAGTTTAGCGACGATAACGGCTAGCATCTTGTATGAAAACAGACAAAAAGTGAGTTTCTCACAAACTCTGGCAGAAACTTTCTGGTATGCTGAGTGTTTAGTCATTGTGGAAAATTCACCCTGAAACATGGGAGTCTGCAGTCAGTCGTGGTTACAACTCAAATCTTCAATTCGCCTTATTTGCGAGATCCTGACGTGCAATTGATGTTGCGCGCGAAGGAAGGCGATGAAGGTGCGTTCACTGAATTGGTTGCCAGCTACCAGGATCGAATCGTGGGGATTTTTTGTCATTTACTGGGAAATCAGGAAGCGGCAGAAGATTTGGCTCAAGAAGTATTTTTACGCATTTATCGCTCACGAGCGAATTATCAGGCCAAGGCAAAATTTTCAACATGGTTATTTCGGATTGCCAATAATCTGGCCAGTAACTCACGTAGAAATAAAGGACGACGCAAAGAGGTCAACTTGAATCCACAAGACTCCGGTCCACTTGGTATCAGACCTGAAGAGCAGTTACTGGTGGAAAAGTCAGGATTGATGCCGACTCGACAGATCGGTTTGAAGGAAACACAAGCCATTGTACGTGAGGCATTAGGAACATTGAATGAACGCCAGCAAATGGCAGTGTTATTACACAAGTTTGAAGGAATGAGTTATGCCGATATTGGAGCAGCTATGAAGCTATCCGAAGCGGCTGTGAAATCATTGTTATCCCGTGCCCGAGAAAATTTACGCGTTCAACTCGAAAAGCATATTTGTAGTTAATTAAAAACAAAAATCGTTGTAGAGTCTCACAATGAAAAAAGAGAGCAAAGAACAAGAACTCGAAAAGCTGGTTGCTTATCTCGATGGAGAGGTGAGTGATCAGGAAGCGATCGAGGTCGAGCAATCTCTCTCAAATGATGAAAAGACACGCGCTCATGTGGATGGTCTGGAGCGCACCTGGGAATTGTTAGACAAACTGCCGATTACCAAAGCATCTGATGAATTTACGAACAAAACTCTTTCGACGATCAAAACTGTTCAGTTGGAAGCACAAGCAAATGAATCACAAGATCGATCAGGTCTGGGATTGAGTAAGCAATCGCAACAGCAGATTTGGAAAGTGGCTGTCGCGGGTGGCTGGATGATCGGTCTGGCATGTTCCATATTCCTTGGATATGTTGTTACAAACCAGTGGCTGCCTGACGAGTCAGAGCCTCTACTCAAGGAATTGTCATTTATTGAAAACCTTGATACCTACTCTGAAGTGCAAAGCCTGGAATTTCTGAAAGATTTGCAGCAATCGGGAACATTTGATGAAACCGCGCAGCAGCAAAAATAATCAGAGGCGGTCCAAAGAACCCTCTCAATCTGCAAGCCGACAACCGGCTTTGTGGTCTCGGTCGTTGCGCGCTGTTGGTTTTGGAATTGGGACAGTTATCTGTGTAATGGTTCTGTTGGGAGCTAGTGGTCAGAATGAAGACCAGGAAACAGAAAATCGCAAGAAAATAGAAGCGATGACGCCAGCAGAGCGTGCACAATTAAAACGCAATTATGAAAAATTCCAAAAACTCTCTGCTAAAGAAAAGCAGAGATTTCGAGAGCTTCATAGTGCAACACGCAGCCAGCCAGAACTAAATCGTGTCATGCGCTCTTATTGCGATTGGGTCAAAACATTAACGCCTTGGGAACAGGAAGAGCTTCGTAATGCGAAAGATAAGAGCCAGCGACTTGAGTTAATTCGCAAGTTTCGTTCTCGACATAGTCGTTCAAGTCGCCATAGTAATGCCCTAAAATATTCAGAGATGTTAAACATTCTCGGGATTAGAGATCCTAGGTATAGGTATTTTTTAAGTTCACCTCCACCGCCGGATCTCTTTAAACGAGTGATTGATATCATTGAACAGAGTTTGCCTGCTCCAGTAAAGTATCCTAAGCCAAAAGATCAGTTATCCGATTTTGAGCGTTCTCTGGCTGTTTTACAATCGGGCGTAAAATCAAAAGGCAATAAACATAAAGAGCAAAAAACTTATTGGCCTTCTCCAGAGGTTGTTGAAGAGGTCTACGATTTAATCCAAGGAAAAAATGATTCATTCCTTGAATTGCGAGGCCCGCGAGAATTGAAATCCTTTGCTAAAAAAGCCCAGCCCAGGGCCATTGTTACAATTTTTTTGATAAGAGGACTTATGGGGGAGTTAGCCACATCTGTCCAACTAAAAGTGGATGAACTTAAACCTTCTGATGAGGAATTACAGAAGTTTTTTGAAAGATCCTTGGATCATAAAGCCAGGGATAATTTATTGAAATATCCACCTGATGAGATGCAGAAAAAATTGATGTACGATTACTTTCTAAAAAATGCACCCAAAGATGTGCAGACATCTCTTCGCTTTCAAGGTATGGAAGCCATTCGTTTGGCAGTTCAATTACGTCAAGGTTCGGATTTTAAGTGGCCGGGACCTGAAAGCCGCCGAAGAGAAACAAAAGACCGCGCGCAGGATGGAAAAAACCGCCGCTTGAATGGTCCCAAAGGGGGTGGAGATCGCAATTTCCCTGGTCGGAAACCAGAACGAAGACCAGGAGTTCAGAGGCGAGACAGGCCTGATGCTTGATAATCAGGCCGAAATGCTGTCTCATAGATTCTGTACCAAGATCAGAATCTCACATTTCAGCCAAATATTTCTACACATCTTTTGATGTAAAGAGGTTTCACGGCTGGGATTTTCCATTGAAACAGGAGCAATCCCATGTTGCGTTCACTTATCTCAGCATGCCTGATGACAGGGCTTATGCTGTTTACTTCAATAGACTTCAGTATTGTTAAGGCCAAAGAACCAGCGCCTTTGAAAACGCTTGATAAAAGCGAGATACCCCAAAATATGCAGGGCCTGCCCTTGCTGTTTCATGAGAATTTTGAGGCTGGAAACTCAAAACATTGGGAACCGACGGATGACAAAGCCTGGAAAATCATCCATCAGGGAGACAATCATGCCTTTAGTCTCATTAAGAAAAAAAGTAATTATGAGCCTCCGGTTCGCTCGCCTTATAATCGTGCCTTATTGAAAAACATATCCGTCAGCGATTTCATTTTTGATGTCAAATTGCAATCTACGATTCCCGATTATGGACACCGGTCACTGTGCCTGTTTTTTGGATACCAGGATGACGCACATTTTTATTATGTGCATTTCGGTAAGAAGATGGATGATCATGCCAACCAGATTTTTATCGTTAATAATAAACCGCGTACCAAAATTTCCACAAAAACAACACCTGGTACCAACTGGGATGATGAATGGCACCACGCACGTGTTGTGCGCAATACGGAATCTGGCTCGATCAAAATCTATTTTGATAATATGAAAGAGCCGGTGATGACAGCCAACGACAAAACTTTTTTATCGGGTCGAGTCGGGATAGGCTCATTTGACGATACAGGTAACTTTGATGAGATTCTTCTGTTCGGCAAAAAAGTAAAGTAGTAACGGATTCTTACCAGAGTTCTTCATAGGTCCTGCCAACTTCTTTTCATCAACAATCAACATAGGAATAAACGATGCGATTCCTGTCCTCCTTATGCCTCGTAAGTTTGTTTATTAGTTTTCCTTCCTTAGTTTCGGCTCAGACTCTGGAGTTTCCTGAAGTCTTACCGGGAACAACAAACTTGAAACTAACTATGCCTCTCGACGAACATATGGTCGCGGGTATTGATCGTTATGCTCTAAAAGCATTGGCCATGTCTCCGGAACTACGCCCACAAAAATGGAACTATGATTTTGGCAGCCATGCTGCTTATATTGAAAGTATCAAGGAGAATCGAAAGCGATTCAAAACAATTATTGGTGTCGTTGATCCTCGTGTTGCCGGCCCCGGTTTTGAGTTATTGACGACCACAGAGAACCAGTCTGTCATTGCAGAATGTCCTCAATTTAAAGTCCACGTTGTAGAGTGGCAGGTATTAGAGGGCATGACAGCTGCAGGACTATTATTACAACCAACGGGACAGATCAAGGCGCGCGTGGTCGCTTTACCTGATGCAGACTGGACTCCGGAGATGTTTATCGGTTTGAAGCCGGGTGTTCCTGAATCCGCTCAGATTCCTTTGAAACTTGCTGCCTCAGGAGTGCAAGTGTTAATTCCGACTCTCATTAGTCGGGAGTCCGGATTTTCGGGACATCCGAAAGTATTTTTTACGAATCAGCCACATCGTGAATACATCTACCGTATGGCGTTTGAAATGGGGCGTCATATCATTGGCTATGAAGTGCAGAAAGTCATGGCTGCCGTAGACCAGTTTGAACGATTGAACAAAAAAGATCAGCGAATTTTACCGATCGGAGTAGTGGGTGTCGGGGAAGGAGGGTTGTTGGCTTTATTTAGTGGAGCCTCTGACCATCGAATCAATTCCACTTGGGTTGCGGGCTACTTTCAAAGGCGGGAAGATGTCTGGCAGGAACCTATTTATCGTAATGTCTGGAGTCAGTTAACCGAATTTGGCGATGCAGAGATCGCTTCGATGATTGCTCTGCGTACCTGTGTGATTGAAGCATGCTCTGTACCTACAGTCGATGGCCCCCCTCGAGCGAAATCGGGTAGAAGAGCTTCGGCTGCACCTGGTGTGATCAAGGTCGCGGCTCCTGAATCCGTACGTGCTGAATACCAACGCGTAGCTCCGGTATTTGATCAATTAGGTCTCAAGGAGAATCTCTCACTTGTGTTAAATGGTGATGGGACCAATCCTGCGGGTTCAGACAAAGCGCGTCAACAGTTCCTATCTGGCTTAAGAGTCAGAATGGATAAAAAACGTCTACCGACTGTCGAATTACAATTGGTTGCCAATGGAGTCGTGGTTGATCCCAGTTCACGACAAGAGCAACAGTTTGATGAAATGAATGAGTTTACCCAGGAGTTACTGAATAAGTCATCTCGCTATCGTGATGAAGAATGGCAGCCTGGCAAATATAAATCGGTTGAACTTTGGGAAAAAGTATCTGATGGTCTGCGAACGAAAGTTTATAACGAATTGATTGGCCGACTTCCCGAACCTGAGAAATCAGTTCCCTTAAATGTCCGGTCACGAAAGGTGATTGATCACGAACAATATCAGGGATACGAAGTCATGCTGGATGTAATGCCGGACATTGTAGCCGGTGGAATTTTATTGATCCCTTCCGACATGAAACCGGGAGAAAAACGTCCGGTGATTGTCTGCCAGCATGGTTTAGAAGGCACACCCATGGATACGATTGACCCAAAATCTAAAGGATTTCGTGCTTACAAAGCATTTAGTGAGCAGTTGGTGAAGCTGGGTTTAATCGTCTATGCACCGCAGAATCCGTACCGTGGCCGAGACCGCTTCCGTACTTTGCAGCGTAAATCGAACCCGATGAAGCGGTCACTTTACAGCTACATCATCCCACAGCATGAGTGTACCTTGGATTGGCTCGATTCACTTTCTTTTGTAGATGGAAATCGTATTGGTTTTTATGGGCTTTCCTACGGAGGTAAGACGGCGGTGCGCGTCCCTCCTTTTGTGAAAAAATATGTCTTTTCAATTTGCTCTGGTGACTTCAACGAATGGGTGCGAAAAAATGCGGACAGTGCCCATCGTTATAGTTATGTGTTTCACGGTGAGTATGAAATTTTCGAATGGAATATGGGGCATGTTGCCAATTATGCAGAGTTATCTTATTTAATGGCACCACGTCCTTTCATGGTTGAACGGGGCCATAATGATGGTGTGGCCCCCGACGAATGGGTCGCTGCAGAATACGCAAAAGTACGACGGTTTTACGTACAAATGGGGATTGGGGAGAGAACTGAAATTGAATATTTCGATGGACCACATACCATTAATGGGAAAGACACATTTGCATTTATTCTTCGAAACTTGAATTGGTCTCCACCAAAAAATAAGTGATATTCCCCGTTTCTGCCGGTTAGAAATTCCAGAATAAAAAGCGTTCGTTCACATGCGAATTGTGTAATTAATGTGTATATTACAATTGCGAATTGTTATAAGTAAATGCGAGGTCCTATACTCATGGATAGATGTAGAGGCTTCGCATTTCAATTTATGTGGAAAACGAACGTTGAGTTCAGCTTGGTGATGGATGGGCCTTCATCATGTCAGACCATGCTATTCCTAATTAGGTTATTGAAATGAGTAAAGCTGCCACGGATTCAGAGGAAGAAGTTCCCCAGGAATCGACGTTGGAAACCGATATCAAAGCGCTAAAGGAAATTAGTGCTAATTTGAAAATGGACTATAACGGTAATATCTCGCAAGTGTCATTTTCAGGTTCGAAGTTAGTGGATGCCGGGTTAGTCTATCTCGGTCGCCTGACAAAATTGAGAAAATTGGATCTTTCAGGCTCAAAAGTGACTGATGAGGGGATGGTTCATATCAAACCCTTGAAGAGCTTGCGCGAAATTACACTACACGGGATCCCGGTTTCTGATGTGGGCTTGGCAGAGTTCAAAAAATTGACCAACCTGGAAGTTCTCAATCTTTCACGTACCAAGATCACTGATGTTGGGTTAAAGCACTTGAAAGGTTTAGAAAATCTAAAAGAACTTTTTCTGACAGGCCTGGAAATAACTGATGAGGGGCTTGCTCACATTTCCGGTTTGAAGAGTCTGGAAACACTCGGATTATCTGAAACACAGATCACTGATGAAGCGCTGGCCCACATCAAGGGGCTGAAAAAACTACGAGTCCTTTTATTGCGTGATACACATATTTCTGATGATGGGTTAAAACACATTAAGGGACTGACTCGCTTGCAGCGATTATGGTTGCGGAATACGGAAGTGACAGACGCCGGTATGAAGTATCTGATAAAAATGAAAGATATGGAATGGCTGGAACTGAATGATACCGAGGTTAGCAATGCGGGAATCACGGAGCTTAAGGCTCTTGAGAACATCGTGGATATGAATCTGCGAAATACCGGTGTGACGGATAAGTGCATCCCTTCTCTCAAAAAGATGAAAAATCTCAGTACGCTTTACATTGATGGGACTGAAATCACAGAAGAGGGTGTTGCCAAACTCGAAAAAGGGCTTCCGTATTGCCGTATCGAGAGATAATCGAGATCTGATTTTCCTCAATACGACGAAATTCGGTTTTTGTCTACGGCGCGAATCTATTTAGGAATAAGCTGATTCGTCAGGAATGGGTTCATCCTCGCTGCCTAATTGAAATCCCAATTCTTCGGGAAGCATAGTGGGTTGATACCCCAGTATTTCCTGTGCTTTTTTTAGATCCCAGCGACGTTTCGAACTCTCTCCCACGATCGTGATAACTTCGCAACCATCAATTGGTGCTCTCAGTGATTTCTGGTACGCCTGCATCAGGTCGGGGAATGGAACCCACTGTGGTCGGAGTGGGTGTGTTATCCAGAGAGGGTGTTCGAGGTCAATCGGTTTAGGAATTCGCAGGCAGACAATAGACATTCCATATTCACGCGCATAATGGGCACACATGACTTCACAAAGTTGTTTTGTGAGTGCATACGATCCTACAGGTCGCGGTTCGGCGTCAGATTCAACCTGCTGTGGAGCCTGATAGCCTTGAACGGTCATAATGCTGCTCGTAAAAACGAATCGTTTCACATCGGCGTCACGTGCGGCTTCCAATAGACTGAACGTCCCTTTTACATTGACATCAAACCGTTTTCCATTGAGTTCATCACCTTCCATCGGGCCTTCATCTGCCTGTTTTGCCAAATGGACGACAGCATCAATGCCCTGTAACGCAGCACGCGTTTGTTTGGAGTCAGTAATATCCAGTGGAATAAATCGGGAATCATTTCGGTCGGGATGAATGTCTCCCAGAATCAGTTCGTCATTAGTCTGCCAGTGGCGCGCGAAATATCTACCAACATAACCAGCGGCGCCTGTGATTAACACTCTCATTTCAGGGTACTCATTTAGAGAAAGAGGACTCAGGATTGTTCTCAGGAAAATGACTGCTGGCAAACTCTCAGGATATTGCCGCCGATGATTTTTTGTACGTCGGTATCGGAGTAGCCCCGCTGCACGAGACCTACAGTAAACAGAGGCCAGTTCGTCCAGGCGATGCTGGTTCGCATTTCAGGGGTTTCTACAAACGGATCCGCAGGCCATAAACTTCGCCATGGTTTTCGAGAGCGTGGTGTGCGGGGTATTTTTTTGTTTTCCAAAGCACTGTTGCGCGATGTGTATGAAACATCGGTCCCGATTGCCACATGGTCGATACCAAACTTTTTCACAACATAATCGATCTGATCCAGTAACGCACTGATATCTCCCTTCCCACCCAGATAACGGGGAATACAACAGATTCCAATTAATCCTCCCGTATCAGCGATGGCTTTAATGACATTATCCGGTTTGCTGCGAATATGGTGGTGCAGCGTATTACAGGTAGTGTGACTGGCGACAACGGGCCGCTTTGAGACCTGAGCTGTTTCCAGGCTCGTTTGCCAGCCGGAGTGTGCGACATCCGGAATAATTCCCAACCGGTTCATTTCAGCGGCCACTTCCCGACCAAAGTCACTCAAACCGGCGTTAGCGGGTTCTGCACAGCCATCGCCGAGCATATTACGGCGATTGTAAGTCATGTGCATCATGCGAATTCCCAACTGATAAAAGATTCGCATATATTTCATTTCATCGGTGGTTGTTACCCATTGCTGAGTTAAAGGAACACCATTGCCTGTCAGATATAAACAATGACGTCCGTCTTGTTTCGCCTGCAAAATGTCATCTGGGGTGACTGCCTTGGAAACAAAATCGGATAGCATGTCTGTTGTATAAGTGAACCGAGCCAGTCGTTTGATGAGTCGCAAGGGGTCCTGCCCTTCTTCGCCAGCATTTTGGAAGACACAGGTTACTCCGGCCGCGTCGAATGCCTCTTTGAATTCCCGTTGCTCTGCTGGGTCGGTCACGCAGCGCGTCATTGACATGTCTTCTCTTAAATCCTTGAGCTCAGCTGATGAAGCATGTTTTTTAATCGCCGCAGCTAACTGATCGCCATCAACGGCGGCCCGCGGTGCAAATCCGTAAGCGTCGAATACTAGTGAATCCGCATGTAGTTTTAGCCCATGTTCCAATTGCTTTGGTGTCGGTTTCAATATCTCCAATGCGACTTTTCGTGCATGGAGAATGGTTTCATTTTGAATGGGTTTGGGTTTCACTGGTGTCTTTGTCGCAGTTACTTCTTTTTCTGCCGCGGTTAGATTAGATGTCTTCGCTGCGCCCAGACTCGTGGCGGCGATACCGAGTGAAGTACCCAGGAACGAACGGCGGTTAACGGGGTTTTTCATGTTGAATTCCATTGGTGAGGATGGTTGGTGTGGTAGGTTATCAGATACGATTCTGCAGGTTCGCTCATTTTTGATCGCAGCCACAACCGCCACTTGAACAGCCCGACGGTGCGGGGGCTTCGTCAACGGGATGGAATACAATCCGCCAGGCATAATTGGCATTAAGCTCTTGAGCGAGTATTTCTAAAGCAGGCATACGATTCCCCAGATAGTACAATACGACCGTTTGTTGATCAAATAATTGCTCGCAGTCTATGATTTCGGTGGGCATTCCGCGTTCTTGTATCAAACTTTGACAATCTTGTAAGACGTGCGTTGTAATATCTTCCTGCTGTAATAACTTTTGCTGGTCTGTAGGAGTAAACATGCGCAGAATCGACCCGGCAGGAGTGATCGAGTTATCCTGATTGATGGCCTTCGAAAGAATCTCTCCGATTTCTTCACCTCGACTTGTTTTTAAAATAATACGATCACGGTGTGAAAAAGCGGCATCTTCTTCTGCCGAGAAGTGATCAATCCAGCCCATCGCTCCATATCGTACCAGGAAAAGATGATCTTGAATGTCTAGTTCTTCAAATGCGGATGCCTCGATCAGAATGTTGTCGTTTTCTACTTTGAGTTCATAGCGAGTCAAAGGAAACTCTGGAAAGTCATGGCACTCTCCCGAAGCAACATCAAAAGTCCAGTCATGGAGCGGACAAGCGATTTCCGTTCCCGTGCCCTCTCCTTCGACCAGAGAAGCTCCCTGGTGTGGACAACAGTCATGAATGGCGTAGAATTCCCCTGGCTGCCCTTTATTGGCGACATGGAAAACTGCGATCTCAGTTCCCTTAAGCGCATATACTTTACGATTGCCTGGAGAAATTTCTGATGCACTTCCCAGTGGAATCCAGTTAGTCATTTATATTGGTCCATGGTCAAAATGAGACATTGCGGCTAAGCTTGTCTATACAATTTTATGAGAAACACAACTGGTAATTATACTGTTTTATCACCAAAGTTTCTGTATGTAGAGAAAAAATCAATGGCTGTGCGACATATTTTATTAGACATGGATGGGGTGATCGCCGATTTTATGGGTTCGATCCTGGAGCTACATGGTCAGGAACATTTGGCCGATAATTGGCCCGAGGGAGAAGCTGATTATGCAGGTGTTGTGGGTATGACGAAAGATGAATTCTGGAAACCCGTCGATGCTTTGGGAGGGCAATTTTGGAAAAATTTTCCTCCTTACCCCTGGCTCAAAGAGTTACTGGCTGTGCTGAGAGCAACGGCTCCGTTTACCATCAGTACTTCACCAAGTCGTAGTGCAGCTTGTGCTTCAGCCAAAGTCGAATGGTTGCGACATCATTTCGATGAGCCACACTTCATGGATTTTATGATTGGTACGCAAAAGTACCTTCTGGCAAAACCAGATGTAGTGCTCGTGGACGATCAGCATAAAAATATCGATCTGTTTCGTGAGCATGGTGGTCAGGCAATTCTTTTCCCACAGCCTTGGAATGCGAATTTCGCGATCAAGGATAAGATCAGTTACCTCAAATCAGAGCTTCAGAAGCTGGTTTGAATGCTACGATCATTAGAAGAAGATTCAAGGAATGTGTACAAATGGGTTGTTTTTGAAAGAAAAGGTAGTTTTTACTATTCAGATAAGGTATCCTAAAAAGGGTTTCATAAATAAAGTTGTCAAATGAAAGTTGACGAATACGATATATAAGAGAGAATATATAAGTAGGCACACAGAAGATCGAAATACAGTGCTATTGGGACTGCTTTTGTGTTTTTAGTGTCTGCGGTTACTACCTTCCCAACTTTCCCCGTAGCACTGCTACCACCAAACCTCACAGCGTATCCTTCCTTTTGATTTTGGGATAGAACCTCGAGATGAAGTCTCTACTCTATCAATGCCTTGGTTGCATGATTTTACTTTCCGCTCTTTCTGCACACGCAGCGGAAGTACGACCAAAGTCAGCCTCACTTTCTGTTCATCCCGAAAAGGTCGTGCTTACCGGCAAACGATCTCGCCAGCAGTTACTCGTTTCTCGTATCAAGAATGATCAGACTGTTGACCGAACACGAGACGTACGGTTTCAATCTGATCAGACCAATGTCATTCAGGTATCTACAGCGGGAGTGATTCAGCCTCTTTCTAACGGCTCTGCCACAGTCACGATTTTTGATGGCGATCAACAAATCAAAGTACCTGTTGAAGTAAAAGAGTTTGATATACAAACTTTGATCGACTTTGAGCGTGATGTGCACCCACTGTTTTCCCGTTTTCACTGTAATGGTGGTTCGTGTCACGGAAAGCAACGCGGTCAGGGTGGATTTCAATTATCCATGTTCGCCTTCGATCCAGAATTTGATTTTAATGCACTGACTAAAGAATCGCGCGGACGACGCGCGTTTCCCCTGGCGCCCGAACAGAGCCTGGTGTTGCAGAAGGGAGCTGGGAAAATTCCCCATGGTGGTGGCAAACGACTACTGGCAGGCACTCCTTACTTTGAGCTTATGCAACAATGGATCACAGAAGGAGCCACCCGATCAGTCGCGGATGCACCGAAACTCGTTAAGATTTCGGCACAGCCCACTGGGCGTATCATGCAGCCTAAAACCAAACAACAAATGGTAGTCACTGCCTATTATAGCGATGGCTCCACACGCGATGTCACCGATCTTGCAGAATACATGTCGAGTGACAGTGTCTATGTTTCGGTGAATGAAGAGGGGTTGGTGACCGCTGGTTCGTTGATGGGTGAAGCCTCCATTATGGCCCGCTTTATGGGGAACTTTGCTTCACTGAGTGTCACAGTTCCCTCAAAGAATTCTGTGCCCGATAGTTACTATGCAAAGTTGCCGCGCCATAATTTTATTGATGGTCTGGTTTGGGACAAGCTCAAGAAATATGGACTCAAACCTTCTGAGCCTGTGAATGATGCCACATTTTTACGGCGGGTGGCCCTTGATACCATAGGTAGAACTCCTACCGCAGAAGAAGCACGGGCATTTCTACAAGACCCCTCTCCCAAAAAACGAGAGCGATTGATTGATTATTATTTGGAGCAACCAGAGTTTGGCGATCATTGGGCCAACAAATGGGCTGATATGTTGCGACCGAACCCTTACCGGGTTGGTATCAAAACCGTGCTGAACTTCGATGCCTGGATTCGAGAGTCGTTTCACCAGAATAAGCCCCTGGATCAATTCACGCGTGAATTACTAACAGCTCGTGGGGGAACCTGGCACAATGGCGCGGTAACATTATTTCGCGATCGACGTGAGCCAAAGGAGCTAACGACAGCGGTCAGTCAGATCTTTCTTGGAATCCGATTAAGTTGTGCACAATGTCATCATCATCCTTCAGAAATCTGGGGACAGGATGATTTCTACAGCTTCGCTGCCTACTTTGCAAAGGTGGGACGCAAAGGTCGTGGAATCTCGACACCGATCTCAGGATCGGAAGAAATTGTGTTTACTGCGAATTCAGGAAGTGTCAAGCATCCACTTACCAACGCTGTACTTGAGCCACGCCCCTTATTCGGGGAAGTTCCTGAAATAAAACCGGATCAGGATCCTAGAGAAGTGCTAGCTGACTGGATCACTTCGCCACAGAATCATTACTTTGCAGAAGTGAGTGCGAATCGTATCTGGGCTGATCTGATGGGTCGCGGAATCGTAGAACCGATTGATGACTTTCGCGAAAGTAATCCTCCCTCTAATGCACCACTGGTAAAGGCGTTGGGGCAGTATTTCCGAGACCAGAAATTTGATCAAAAAAAATACATTAAAGCGATTCTTAGTTCGTACGTTTACAGTTTGAGTTCGCTACCCAATGAAACCAATGTAGGCGATGGACGCAATTATTCGCGATATTACCGTCAACGTCTGCGAGCAGAAGTTTTGCTGGATAGCATTAGTGAATTGATCGGTGTTCCTGATTCATTTGTAGCGATGCCCGCCAATTCAACGGCTAAGCAGCTTTGGACACATCGTGTGAGTTCAGTATTCCTGGATTCGTTTGGACGGCCCGACCCCAATCAGGATCCTCCCTGTGAACGGACTACAGAAACAACAGTGGTGCAGGTGTTGCATATGATGAATTCACGCGAGTTATATTCTCGCATTCAGTCATCAAAAGGAAATTGTGACAAGTGGGCCAAGAGCAAAATGACTCCCGATCAAATTATGGAAGAGCTATATTTAACGGCCTATTCGCGCTATCCGACATTAGAAGAAAAACGACTCGGACGTTCCCTTTTCGAAAAAGAAGGGGCGAATCGTCAGCAAGTGATTGAAGATTTGATGTGGGCTTTATTGAATACTCCGGAGTACCTTTTCAAAAACTAGAGTCCCCTACTCTTACAGTGAATGGTTGACTTACAACAAAAGTAACAGGACCAGAAATGAAAAACGTTTCAAAAAATTGCAATGGAATCACTAGACGGAATTGTTTGCAACTGGGCTTGGGTGCGCTGACAGGCTTGGGAATGGTCGATCTCTTGCGTTTGCAGTCACTCGCCAAAGGGACCACTGCTCAACAACCGAAGGCGAAAGCCAAGAGTGTGATTCTGATTTGGATGGACGGTGGTCCGACTCATTATGAGACGTTTGACCCTAAGCCAGAGGCTCCCGTGGAAATCCGTGGTGAATTTAATCCGATTGCGACCAAAGTTCCCGGCGTTCAGTTTTCGCAACATATGACGCGATTGGCTTCGATCTTCGATAAATATACAGTGATTCGTTCGATCCGTCACAATCAGGGAAATCACGGTGCCGGTAATCACTATATGATGACTGGCGCACCACCGCGTATTCCTGTAGGGTGTGGTTCTTTTGTCAGTTTCCATCCCAGTATGGGTTCGGTCGTCGCGCATCAAAAACCAACGACGAATAATTTACCTGCATATTTTTCAATGCCGCGTATGTCGCGTTCCGGTGGACCCAATTTCCTGGGAGCTAAATATGCACCATTTGTCGTTTCTGACAATCCAAACAGCAAAGGCTTTCGCGTTCGAGATTTAGCGTTGCCTAGCGGGTTAACTGATCAGCGTTACGAAGGTCGTCGTAATTTACGGGAACAGGTTGATCAACTCAAACGGATCAAGGATAAAGTCGCTGGAGATCCAGTGGCGAGTTTGGACGAATATTACGAACAGGGCTTTAGTTTAGTTGCTTCGTCCGAAGCTCAAAAAGCGTTCCAAATTGAGAGTGAGTCAGACAAACTGCGTGACAAATATGGGCGCACCTCTTTTGGTCAGCGCGCTCTCCTAGCCCGTCGTCTTTCAGAAGCGGGCGTGCCCTTCATCACCCTGTATGAGGGTGGTTGGGACCATCATGGTAGTTTGTTTAAGACATTCAATTCAAGAATGCCTGCCTTCGAAAATACCATCGCAACTCTGATTGAAGATCTCGACGAGCGTGGTTTATTGGAAACGACCATGGTACTGGCGTTAGGTGAATTCGGGCGTACTCCCAAAATCAATCCAGGCGGCGGTCGTGATCACTGGTCGAATGCGATGTCAGTTTTGATGGCGGGTGGCGGTGTTCCCGGTGGCTTGGCACTTGGGGCAACCGACAAAGCCGGTTACTCTGCCGTCGAACGTGTACTCTCCCCTGAAAACTTTGTCTCAACCATTTACACTAAGATGGGCATCGATCCTGACAAAGTCCTGTATACACCGGAGGGACGTCCTTCGCACTTGGTGAGCGACCCGACTCCGATTCCCGAGCTATTTGTATAAAAATTTTGATCCTGACTGAGAATGATCTTACCGATGTCATCTACCGCGCGGATTTTGCCTGTTGTCCTTTCGATATCATGTGTGCTCGGTCTGTTTTCTTCTTCTATGGCAGCACCGCCTGACATTCGTTATTTGAATCCGGCGGGAGGGCAAGTCGGTCAGAAAGTAGATGTGACCATTGACAAAAACCTGGGAACGTTACCGGTCTCGGTTTGGACTTCTGCTCCTGGCTTAAAGGTGATGATTCCGAAGAAACCGGCCAAAGGCAAAGAAAAACAGATTACGATTCAAATTGATGCTGCTGCAAAGCCCGGATTGTATTGGTTACGATTTCATAATGCAGAAGGTGCCTCTGGAATTCGACCGTTCCTTGTTGGCACACTTCCCGAACAATCAGAAACCGAGCCCAACAATGATCTGGCTCATGCACAAAAATGCCCACAGCCTGCTGTTACCATCAACGGTGTGTTATCGAAAAGTGGAGACGTTGATACTTATTCCGTTGTATTGAAAAAGGGACAAACTCTGGTGGTCTCTCAAACTGCCAATGAACAGCTTGGTTCACCAATGGATGGAGTATTGCAGATTCTCAATCATCGCGGGACTGTGCTGTCTTTGATTGATGATACACTTTGGTTTGATCCGCGAATTGTGTTTACTGCTCCTGAAGAGGGGACCTATTATATCAGGACGTTTGCGTTTCCCGCTGATCCTAACAGTACCATCCGTTTTGCAGGTAGTGGTTCTTACATCTATCGCCTTACTTTTTCGACTGGCCCCTTTGTCGATCATAGCTTGCCACTTGCCTATCATAAGTCAGCTTCCAAACCAGTGAGACTGGAAGGCTGGAATCTTCCCGACCATCTCAAGTCACATCAACCTAACAAAGATGAAACCAATTCGACTGCTTTGATCAGCAATCCTCAGTTAGCGAATTGGTTAAAAATTCCTATGAGCACAACGCCGACTCTGCTGGAGTCAAACGAGAGCCAACAGGAAAAAGGGCAGCCACTTTCCATTCCCACAAGTATCACTGGGAAAATATCGAAACCAGAAGAAATCGATGTTTATCACTTCACTGCTAAGAAAGGTGAGAAGCTAACATTCAAAGTAGACTCGCATACAATGGGTTATCCTCTGGATGCCCATTTGAAACTGTTTGATGCCAAAGGCAAGCTTTTGAAAGAAGTTGATGATCCCGTGCGAAATCATTTTGACGCGCGATTCGACTATAGCATTCCCGCAGATGGTGAATATCGTCTGCAAGTGACTGATCGATATCAACATGGTGGGTTTCGCCACGTCTACTTGTTATCGATTCACCCGACCGAGGCCAATTTCGAACTGCAAACGCCCGAAGAACAATACACATTAACGACGGGCGGAAAACCTTTAGAGATTGAAGTCACGATCAATCGTCTGAGCCCCCGCTTTAACGATGATATTGAAATCAGCCTGGCCGGTTTACCAAAAGGGGCGACTTGTAAACCAGTCGTTTCTAAAGTCAAAGAAAAGACGGGAAAATCAGTCAAACTGAAACTGGAAGCCAAACACGATGTGGTCTTTCAAGGACCCATCGAAATCAAAGGTATCAGCCTGAAAGACAAAACAAAAGTGCGCATCGCGAGTGCTGTCATCAAAGGCATCAGCCCCAAACGCAACACAGCCCGCCCGAAACCCGATCTCAAACTGCCTTATCTATGGTTGACCATTAAGAAGAAGTAAGTAAAAGTTCTTCCTTCTTAAAGAAATCGGAACCATAAACTTCTGTGTGTTGACGTAGCCTGAGTTGACTGATAAAAAGTATAGCGACTTGCGGGCAGTACAACAGCGATAGCAAATACAGACAGCAACTCTTCCTGTTTGAGATTTATTCTTTTATTTCAAAACTACTGGCAAGTGCTGCAACAACGGATTATTTCATGAACAAATCGAGCGGCTTGCCGCGAGAAGACAATATTTCCCGTCGGCAGTTACTGCAGTGGGCTGGCTTGGCGAGTGTGGCGGGGTTGCTTCCCAGTGGCTGTTCGTCGGAAACGAGTGACTTAAGTTCATTACCTTCGTTTGATCAACCAATTGCACGCTTTCCAGAGAAAGTTCCGATGCACTTGATCAATGATCGTGCACCGCAATTGGAAACACCGCGCGAGTATTTTGCTGAGGACCTAACACCAAATGAAGCGTTTTTTGTCCGCTGGCATTTACAGCCGATTCCGACCAAAGTCGATTTGCAAACATGGCGATTGAAGATTGGCGGTCATATCGATAAGCCGCTGGCATTATCGATGGATGAATTACGAAAGATGGAGCCGACTGAATTCGTTGCTGTCTGTCAGTGTTCGGGCAACTCGCGAAAATTTTTTAATCCCCCTGTTCCCGGTGGTCAATGGGCTGATGGTGCTATGGGTAATGCACGCTGGAAAGGTGTTAGCGTGCGAGACATCCTGAAACGGGCCGGTGTCAAAGCAGGTGCAGTCGATACAACATTTAATGGGCTTGATACGGGGCCGCTACCAGCCACCCCTGACTTTATTAAATCACTGGCAATCGACCATGCCATGCAACCCGATGTGATATTAGCTTACGAAATGAACGGCAAACCGCTTCCATTGCTCAACGGCTTTCCGATTCGATTGGTCGTGCCCGGATGGTATGCGACTTATTGGGTCAAATCCATTTGGGAAATCAATGTACTGCCTGAAAAGTTTACCGGTTACTGGATGGCTAAGGCCTACCACATCCCGGACAATGCGGATGGATCTGAAAAACCGGATGAACTTGCTAAACAAAAAGTACCGATCAGCCTGCTCAATGTGCGTTCATTGTGGGTGAATCCGAATCCGGAAGCCGACGTCAACCGAGTTTTGACTGGCCAACCTGTTCCATTGGAAGGTATCGCCTTCGATGCGGGTGCAGGGATCAAACAGGTTGAGTTTTCTGTAGATGGCGGGAAGACTTGGAAGGGAACTTCTCTCGAAGCCGATTTGGGGCGATACTCGTTTCGTCGCTGGCGAGCTAATTGGACTCCGACCCAACGCGGCAGCTATCGACTGCTTGTCCGTGCAACCAACAATCAGGGCGAGACACAGCCAATGAAATCCAAATGGAACACTGGCGGCTATATGCGTAATGTAATCGAAGAAGTGACCGTAGAAGCTAGTTAGCACGATCGAGTAGTTTATGGCGGAATCAGAACAAACCGATACACACCAGCAACATCGCGCTCAACGAACCACGGTGATTCTCATTATCGTGCTGGCAATCCTGGCAGGTGCGATTTCATGGTATGGAATCCGCCCCGGTAACGAAATGGTTGTGACCAGTAAAACACCGTCTATTACATCCAGTGAGGATGCGGAGACAATCGATCATATACCCCTGGCATCAATTGCCGTTGATGAGATCGTGTTGCCACACTTCGAACCGATCATGCCTCTGGGGCCACACCGTGAGGTGTTTATGACAAATTGCATTACTTGTCATTCGCCACGTCTCGTGATTGACCAACCACATTTTTCACAGGAGAAGTGGGAAGAGATTGTGAACAAGATGGTCGTGACATTTGGCGGTCACGTTTACAAAAAAGATCAGCCGAAGATTGTCGAATATCTTGTTTCGATTCGCGGTAAAACAGAATAAGCTCAACAGAAACTACTTCAACCATGAATAACATCCCCAAAGAATCAACAACAGCTCTTACGACGCCGCGCGTTGAAAATGGATTGATTCGAGCCCACGGTTACATGGCATTGATCATGGTTGTCATTTCTGCCTTATTTGGTGTCGCAGTATCAATGAAATTTAACTGGCCTGAGTTTCTGGGCGGCTCGTCTGTCATGACATGGGGGCGTCTACGGTATTGCCACACACAAGGTATTTTCTTTGGCTGGCTGGGCAATGCATTTCTGGCGTTTCTCTATTATTCTGTACCCCGGCTGGCGATGAAGCCGGTCAGCAACCGTTCGCTTGGTTGGCTGATGTTTATTGTCTGGAATTTCGTGATGGTAATCCCCGGCTGGATGCTGATGATGCACGGGTTCAGTCAGCCACTGGAATGGGCAGAATTCCCGATTATCGTTGATATTGTCGTTATTACTTGTTTCGTGTTATTGAATTTACAGTTTGTTGTGCCGTTCATGCGGGGGAAACTTTCTGATTTGTATGTCACCGGATGGTACTTTCTAGGCGCGATTATGTTTACCACGCTGGCTTATCCAGTGGGTAATCTGGTACCCGAATTTGTACCCGGAGCCCGTGGTGCCAGTTACAGTGGATTGTGGATTCACGATTCGATTGGTTTGTGGGTGACACCTTTGGCGGTTGGTATCGCTTATTTTGTGATACCCGCGGCGACAGGCCGTCCGATCTATAGTCATTTTCTGTCGATGATCGGCTTTTGGCTGCTGTTCTTTGTTTATCCACTCAATGGAACGCACCACTACATTTTTTCATCGATACCAATGGAAGCCCAGATAGGGGCGATTGTCGCTTCCGTTTATCTGGGCATGGATGTCATTCTTGTCGTGACGAATCAGTTGCTTTCGCTACGTGGCAGCGCGGGCAAGGTTGCTGCGAACGTGTCTCTGCGATTTATCTGGGCAGGCATTGTGATCTATCTCATTGTCAGTTTGCAGGGCGCAGCGCAAGCGTTGATGCCGGTCAACAAATTGGTGCATTTTACAGATTGGGTCATTGCTCACTCGCATCTGGCGTTACTTGGTTTTGCCAGTTTTGTAGCAATCGGAGGAATGCTGCACGTCTGGAAAAATACGTCTGGTGTCCGCTATAGTCAGCGGGCAGCGAACTGGTCGTTCTGGTTGCTGAGTATAGGCTTATTTTTGATGTTCGTCGACCTGACGATCGGGGGTCTTGTACAGGGGCAACTCTGGGATTCTTCGGCCACATGGATGGAGTCGGTTAATGCGTCTCGTATCTTCTGGATGACACGAACGCTGTCATCGATTCCGGTGTTAGCAGGGTTTATCTGCCTCTGTATGGCGATGATCACAGGTGAGCGAGTTGGTGCAACTCAGGTAAAAGACGCGTCGGACGAGTTCATTGAACCTACCAGCCTCGTGCAACCAGTAGAATTAGTACCAGATGAAGCAGGCAAGTTCGCATGGCTGAGTAGTGTTTATGTGCTGACTGGTGTCGCTGGAATTGGTTGTTTTGCAATGTCATTTTTGGTATTGGCTGTCTGGCCGAATCAGGAATTGGCTCGAACAATTGCTCAGACGAAACCACACTTCGCAGTTCCAATGACAGAGAGTGAATTGCGAGGTCGAGCGATCTACGCACGCGAAGGCTGTGCTTATTGTCACACCCAAATGGTACGATCAACTGAATTTGACACACGGCGTTTCGGCCCCGTAAGTCGTGCCTGGGAAACTGAGGATGAATATCCACAAATGTGGGGCACGCGGCGCGTCGGGCCTGACTTGGCGCGAGAAACGAGACGGCGTCCCACGGATTGGCAACTGACCCACCTCTACAATCCGCGCTATGTGGTTCCCGAATCGATGATGCCCGGTTATCAATGGTTATTTAATGGTTCGCCAGACTCGCCAACTGAGGACGCGCTCAATCTGGTTGCGTATTTGGAGTCGCTTGGTCGCAATGGCGTTCTTGCCGGTCTAGGACGTAGTCGGCTTGAGTCCACTTCCACGATTGAACTGACTACAGGTGAAGTCATCACGGCAGGCAATGCTCACACGGGTGGGTTTGATGAATCTCTCATTCCCATGGATCGCGGCCCGGCTCCAATGCTGGCGGGAAAATGGTCGGAGCGCGAGCGAACATCACTGGCAAATGATGGACACAAATTGTTTATCGCGAACTGTTCGGGTTGTCATTCGGATTGCGGGTGCAGTGTGGCCCCGGGAGCAGCGAGCCTGTTTCCGAAGCCTAAAGATTTAACCGTTGTCATGCTGTCTGACGCGCTTTTAAGCGACGTCCTGTGGAATGGTGTCGCTGGGTCATCAATGCCTGCGTGGCATGAATTGCCTTTATCAGACTTACGGGCGCTGGCTGCCTTTGTGAATCAAATCTCCAAACCAAAATATAAATCTCCGCAACAGTTGTCTGCAGATGAAATCATCACTGCGACAAAACTCTATAACACACATTGTGCGTTGTGTCATGGTGAGGAGGGACGGGGAGAGGGAATATCGGCTGCTGCACTTGCTCCACGACCAACCAGTTTTTATGACGAACTGCCCACACTCAAATACGCGGCTGATGTAATCAAGTCTGGAATTCCGGGCACTGCAATGGTGCACTGGAATGACAAGCTGACTGAAGCGGAACAAGCTGTGCTGGTGCGCTATGTCCGTTCGTTTTATCAGTCTGATAAAACGAACGATGAAGCAGTCAATGTTGCGCAGATTACTCAAGATCGTGCGAAAGTATTAAAAAATAAGAGCCAGCAGGAGGATTCAGAATGATCGTCAATCTGATTGTCGGCGGCGTGACTGTATTAATGTTGGTATTTGTACTCGTCTGGTTTTTCTTTCCCGCGACACGCAATTGGTTCGAGCGACCTAAGCACCGTTTCATGGAGACCGAGCGGTTGATGGATGACAAGAAACAACCAAATTAGTTTGAGCGGAAATTTGATTTTTTACAAAGTCTGATTTGCTTTCCAGTGTACTTGTTTCTGCCTGAAAATTTCTGTGGGGCGATGGGGAATCTCTTGTGAACTTGAAAAAGTATTGTCCCAATCGAGGTTCAATGTGTCTGAACCTGGAGCAGTACCTGCTCGGGCGCTTAATGAAGGGGTGCGTTCGAATTGGATCGGCGGTGCTACCCGTGTCAGCAGACCAAGGCGACTATCCTGATCGATCAGATATGCTTCAAGGTCTTCCTGGCTGATCGGCACAGGGGACTCTGTATTGTTGTGGTATCGGGTTGCCAGCATTGCGGTCTTGGCGAGAGCCACACGGACGAGCCAGCTTCCTCCCTCTGTAGCACGACGTATGAGTGCTGCCGTCACACCCAGAGCTCCCAAAATTCCTGTACCGTAATCGTTGAAATAAGCCGGAATGAGACTAAGTCGCTCTTTTCCTGCACTGTGGATTTTGGCAAGGCCCGTACAACTCTGTGCCAACTGTTCCCAGCCACGCCGCTCTGCCCATGGTCCCTGAAATCCATAACAGTCTAATTGGACAATGATCAAATTTTTTTTTCGTTGTGTCAATTCCTCAATCGAAAAGCCTGCCTGCTTCATTGCGCCGTGTCGAAGACCATCAATGAATACATCTGCGGTTGCGAGTAATTGGAAAATATGGTTACGGTCGCGCTGGGACTGATAATCCAGATACGCGGACTTCTTACCCCAACCGGTTTCTATTTCAAATGGGAAAATGTGATCCAGATAAGGATGGCGTCCATGGATGACATCCGCTCCTTGTTCCGCCAGACTACGGCCTATAGTTGGTCCTGCAAGCACTCGTGCGAATTCAAGTACTCTCGTTTTTTCCAGCGGACGAATGACATCTTCTGTAAATGGTTCCGGTTGACCATCGGCAATTTTCCTCAGTTCAATCACAGGTGTCGTAGCAATGGCTTTGCCTTGTGGATGAGCCAGCCATTCTTCCTTGTCTCGAACGATGGAAGTGCAAAGCCCTAGTTCGGAAAGCTGGTCTTCCAGGTCTTGCGCGTCGTATTGTAAGGTTGCCTGGGCAATCGCGTCATGCGCTCCCACACAGTTCAGAAACTTGAGAATTCCTTCCCGTAAGTGCGTGTAAGCTCCGTTATACATCACTTGCCGACCATCCTTAGTTTGGAAGAAGTTATTCACAGGCGTGTGTACGGGAGAGATATCGAGCTGCCAACCCTCTTGAAAATGATAGGCAACCGAATTTAATATCAATCCCGCATGCCGACGATCGACACGAATCGCTTGTGAGCCCAGTCCTCTCATCTGACCGATCGTAGCGGTTGCTTTTCCAAATGCTCCTAGTGCCGCCGCTGCGAAATCATGTGTCGCAACCGGAGAATCGATATATCCCGGTTTCTGGATAATTTCGAGGGGACTTTCCGTATCAAAATCGATTTCCAATGGTTCAACAATTTCATTAAAAATGCGTTGTTGTGTTTCGGTTCCATGCATTTTGAATGGTGCCTGATCTCTAAGGTATTCATTCCTGATTCATCTTTCTGACCTGAGAGATAATAGCGGATTGAATGTGGTAGCACAAATTTTGTTTTAAGTAGTAGAGAGACTACTTGTTAGCTTTCTCTTTGGATTCTAAGACAACCCAGTCAGGAATCGGAATTGACTTGTTTCGGGCGACCAACAGTAGGCAGCCGACTACGATGACAAGAATAGGCACCTCGACGTCTAATGTGATTCGCCCTGTTTGACGTAGAACAGACAGACAACTGGAGATGAGAAAAAAGGGGCCGATAACCACCGTTGATTTATCGATACCACTGACGGCAAAGGAAAGCAGGCCTACCACCGCTAGACCGAGCGTCCAGATCCAGTTGATACCGGGAACGATTCCTAGTGTTGTTAACAACCAACCGATGCCAATACTGATGATGAGCAGTGGCAGAATGAGTGTTTTCTTGTCTGTTTTTTTAGTGGTAGCAGATGGTTGGCTCATGTGACTGACTTTCTGTGTTGTGTGAGCGTTAAAATGTTCTAATTACCTGATAGGCGGATAGAATTAGACAATATCACGCCAATTTGAAAAATAAATCCCAAAAGGCTCAAAGTGTAAACACTCTCAACGAATAGAATCAGTCAAATACGAACCACTCATTGCTTTCCTTCACACAGTGTTGACTAGCTTAGCTTTACAGTCAGAAGTAACCAAATTGAAGTCTCTTTACTGGTTTCGAGCTACTTCGTTCCAGGTTAGCGTAAAATATTTCTACGAAGGAAAAACGTATCTTTTTTTGATCGACCTAAATTATCGAGGGCCGGTAACCTCAGATCAATTCCATGCTGAGCTGAATTTAATGCAGAGCTGCGGAAAAATCCGAGACCTTTGGCTTCGTTCACAATAATTTGCAACTGCAGGTCAACAATATTGTCCTTTGCGTCGGCTCGTTTCTGGAGTCCCGTCTGCATCTTTTTGAGTCCTGCATTAATTTTATCGATTTCCTTTTGTCGAGCTTTCAGGTCTAAGTCGAAATAATTGCTGAGTGCTTTACGCAATTCGCTCGTTGCTTTGGTTCGACCTTCATCCGACTTCTCACTTCGTAGTTTCTGAAGCATAGTATTTACAGTGTCCATTGCTGTCTTTAAAGGGTCAACTTTCGGTTTTGCTGCTTCCAAGTATAGACCTTCGCTGTCAAACGAATTCACGATAGTGTAAGTGGGGTAAGCACGTGTTGCTGACTTCCACTGGGAAGTCAGCCCCTGTTTTGTAAATAAGCCCAGTCCATCCATTTCATATTTGAAAGACTTGAGTTGCAAATCGACAAGTTGTTCCTTTGCCGCGGCGCGCTTTTCAAGTGCTGCTGACATTTTGGAACTGCGTAACATTAATTTCTCCAGTTCTGCTTCGCGATGTTTCATGTCCTTGTTAAAGTATTCAAGGAGCGCTTCTCGCACTGATTTTTCTACTTCTTCTTTCTGTTCATTTGATTTTGCATTCTTGAGTTCTTGGCGAAGTTTTTGGAGTTTCTGCGAGATGGTATGTTCAAACAAATGTCCAATATAACGGGAGTTTGAACGAGCCGGATTGCTGAGGCTTGGACGATATTGCTGAATAGGGACTGGTTGAAGCGACTGACCAAATGGGTCGTTTGTTTTTTGTTGCGCCTTTGTCGTTGATCGTTGTGCAAAACCGATATTGCCAAACAACACTGTGGAAAGAACAGCTACGATTCCACAAGAGAGTTTAATTCTAAGCGAGCTTGTTTTTTTCATTATTCTTCCTTAATTGAAGAGTTTAAAGGATCGCGGAATGCATCACGTTCCAATTGGTCTAAATGTGCTTTAATCGACTCAGAGTTGTGCCAGAATTCATCATTTACTGGTTGTGCAAACTGTCCTGCGTTCGAGATGATTTCGAGTTGCCGAAGGCGTTCTGAAATGTCATGGGCTGCTGCGGAATATGCAGCGGACTCTGCGGCGATCGCTTGATCTTGCTGAGCCAGTGTAATGTCACTCTCTGATACAACGGTCTCTGGTGGCGGTGTCGAAGATCTTTCTGTGCGTACCACTTTTGGTGACACAAACATCGACGCTATAGCGATGACTGAGATCAGACAGAAGAATGCTCCGCTGGTAAGAAACGGACGCCGTCGAATCAATTTCATGATATGGCTTCGGTGACGTGTTCCATACTGTTGTGTTCTGGCAAGCAATCGAACCAGCGATTCCCGGACTTCAATGGCACTCTCAAATCGGCGCGACGCCTTTTTCTCCAGCAGTCGGTCGATGATGTCCGATAAGTCGTCGGGAATGTCACTATTGACCTGCCATACCGGACGATGCGTGTCGTGACAAACTCGATTGAGTACACCCATTGCTCGTTCGGCCCTAAACGGTGGCCGACCTGTGGCCATGAAGTAGAGTACTGACCCAAGACTGAAGAGATCCGTACGATGGTCAATTGTGTCGCCGTTTGCCTGCTCAGGTGACATATAGTGAGGTGTGCCGGCGATGATCCCTGTATGAGTGAGGCTGGCATCATCGACGGTTCTTGCTAATCCGAAGTCGGTGAGTAGAATGCGTTCAATGCCTTGCTCCAGTAGGATATTTGCAGGTTTGACATCACGGTGGATCACTCCCTGTTCATGTGCTGCTGCGAGTCCGGATGCGGCCTGAATGCCAATGCGCATGATTTCTTTTGCGTCGAGCGGTCCTTCCCGGTCAACACGCGCCTGCAACGACTCGCCTGCAACATACTGCATTACGAGGAAAGGGCTCTCATCGTCGGCTTCCACATTATGAATCGCGACGACGTGCTCATGCACTACGGCTGCAGCCGCCCGTGATTCTCTGGCGAAACGTTGTCGCGCGGCTCCGCTATGTGCCAGATGCTGTGCCAGTACTTTGATGGCCACCGGGCGATTCAATTCAGAGTCAAAGGCCTTTAGCACAAGCCCCATCCCACCGGAACCAATCACGCGCTCAACCTCGTATCGCCCAAGACGGCCAAGCATCTCAGGATGATTCGGTGGGTTTAGAAAGGCCAGGTGTTCTGATTGGTTGTGTGTTCCATCGATACTTTGAAAACCTGTGCGACTGTTTGATAACTCTTTCCAGGGATAATCACTGAGTAACTCTCTGGTTTCCACATCAAGTTGTGCCGGTCCTGCAGCTGTGTTGAGTCGCTTTTGACATACTTCACAATTCTCTACATGCGCTGCCGCTGTGCGATATTCATTGCTGTCTTCGTCTCCATAGAGCAAAATTTGCAGCTCTGCATCGTCAGCATGTTTTAGATGACTCGTCACGGTCTTTACCTCGCGTGGTGTGATGAGAATTTTCTTCTTCGTTCTGTTCCAGTGTTTTGATCGTTTCCCGCAAACGACTTCGAATGCGGCTGCGGGCAATGTGAACTGCACCAACGCTCATTTCGAGTTTTTGTGCGACGTCTGTTGTCTCTTGCCCTTCAATGCTCGACAGCCAAAACGCTTGCCAGGTACGCTCTTTTACCTGTTCCCGGACCTGTTCTGCCGCCCACCGAAACACTTCACGTCGAAATTCCAAATCAAAATGAGTTGACTCTTCTTCTTCACTGACTGAGTCGGCTTGCTGTTCCAGGATTTGCGCCATGCCTGAGTCCCCAGTGCCAATCGAGCGGTACTTCCGACGAGTCAAATACTTGATCATTAAATTGCGGGCTATCCGAAACAGCCAGTCACGAAATCGACCGCGTTCCGGTTCAAACTCCCATCGTTCAATCGCACATGAAACCGATACAAGGACTTCCTGCACAACTTCCCGGGCATCCGCATCCTGCAAACCTTTTGCCCGCGCCAGCCGGTACACCAGCGGTTCATAAATCGATACAAACTGATCCCATGCCTCGACATCTCGTTTGTCAGGTAGTCGCAGAATCAGGCTGTTTCGAGTATCAGGGACTGGTGATTCCATGCATTTATTCTCGTTCCTTACCAGTAAATATCCACCACAAAAGGAAACCTTTCACACGACAAGAAAAAAAGGTGAATTAGAGTTTTTAACAAAGACGTAAGTCGTTACCGCTATACTGCTTCGAGCTCGAGTAATTCTATTCTTTGATCAAAAAAAATCTCTACTTGTGGTCATTCAAAATGTTCTCGATATGCTAAGTAAAGTGGTTTTAGAACTTGATGCAGGCACTCTGCTATTTTTGAATTGAAGTTTGATGACAAAAGTACTTGTAACCGGATTTGACGCCTTTGGAACGACTCCTGTGAATCCTGCGGGAAGTGTTGCCAGAAAACTGGACGGAATGACGATCAACGGGGCGACTGTGATAGCCAAAATCGCTCCCGCGGCCTTTTTTAAATCGATTGAATATGTCAAAGAAGTGATTGCAGATATTCAGCCGGACGTAGTCATAATGCTGGGAGAATACGGTGGTCGATCCATGATCACGGTGGAGCGGATCGCGAATAACTTTAACGATGCCACACGTTACCAACTTGTTGATAATGAAGGTTGCGGACTTCAAGATCAGCCGACCGATCCTGAAGGGCCCGTTGGTTATTATACAACGCTGCCCATTCGCGCGATTGTGAAAGCAATGCGGGCAGCAGGGGTTCCCGCTGACATTTCAGATACGCCGGGAACCTTTGTCTGTAATCATTTGATGTATGGTATCCTGCACCATATTGCGACGGAGAATCTTAATATCCGAGCCGGTTGGATTCACCTGCCACATCTTCCCAGTGTTGCCGCTATGGAATGTCATCTGGGTGCTCCAAGTATGTCCGAAGAAACGGCGGTTGCCGGTATGACAGCTGGCATTGAAGCGATCTTGGAACATACAGAAGACATTCACGATCCGATTCGATCCCTGTGGCAGATCTGATTTTTCAGGGTGAGCAAACGCCTCAATCACCCATATATAAAAACTGGACTGCATCGGCGATGACATATTTTCCGTCTGTGCCCTCGTTGGATATTTTGACCCAGCCTGATTTCCCTGCTCTGAATCGAAAGACTCCCAACTTGCGGAACAGTTTTTTATATTCGGGAATTTTTTGTTGATTGATGCGTATTGTTTTTTCTCCGTCAGCATGATGTATGGTAATCGGAGTGTTCGTTGATCTGCGGATGTTATAACAATGTGAGAGCCGTACTTCGTAGCGGCCTGATTTGGGAAGTTTAGGCGTATAAACGACTGCTTTCTTCCCTTTGCCTTTCTTCTGGTCGTGTAGATAGCCGAGTCCTACATAGGGGGGAGTATGAGTTGAATACTGCCAGGTTCCGATTAATTGGGCCTCTGTTTCATCGATGACAATTCCAGGTAATTTTGCAGGATCAGACACGACGAACGGAACGAGTTCCGGCTTATCGACTTCGCCGGGCGCGTGCGAGTTTGCGACAGCGTCGGGATGCGGTTTTTGTTGAGTGGTAGAATCCTTTGCGAGCGTTGGTACTTGTGATAGCAGGATGACTGCCAACGGGATCATCCAGCTCTGAACTTGCCCCATGATTCAAATTTCCTTGTGATTAAATAAGAAACTTCAATGACTTTGAAAATGATTTATTACAGAATGAAACTTTCGTGCCTGGAATTCTATGATTTTCTCTCCTATCCTGTGCTTTTGCATCTACCAAGTTAGCTCATCTTTGTCTTTTTTACGATAATTTGTTTGTTTTTCCTTATTTAATCTCGATGCGAGCTGGCATCTAAAGAACGTGACTGAAAAAGCCTGATCATTTTGAAAGCATGTAATCATGAGAAAAGATTTGGAGTCTCGGTCAAAAGATCAACTGGGAGGTGGCTACGATCGCCCCTATGGTCTGCGACAGCAAAGTCGGTCTATAGCTGTTGCCCGGCATGGCATGGTGGCAACCAGCCAGCCTTTGGCTGCCCAGGTAGGGTTAGATGTATTGAAATCAGGTGGCAACGCCGTCGATGCTGCAATTGCCGTGAATGCGATGCTTGGCGTGGTCGAGCCGATGAGCTGTGGGATTGGTGGCGATCTTTTTGCTATTTATTGGGATGCCAAGTCACAAAAATTGTTGGGGCTGAATGCGAGTGGCCGAAGCCCCTCCAGTTTGTCCCGAGATGAATTTTCGAAGCGCGAATTAAAATCCATTCCGGATCACGGGTTATTAAGCTGGTCCGTACCCGGTTGTGTGAGTGGCTGGGAAACATTGCATACGCGATTCGGGACTCAGTCCCTGGCGGACTTACTGAGTCCTTCGATCAAGACGGCCGAAGAAGGATTTCCGGTTACTGAAATCATTGCCGGTTATTGGAAGAACTCAGAAAAAAAACTTTCTGCCTGGCTCGATTCGGCAGAGACATTTTTGATTGATGGTCACCGTGCACCATGTGAGGGAGAGTTATTTTGTAATCCGCGTCTCGCTCACACATATCAGTTGATCGCAGACAAAGGGAAGCAGGAGTTTTACCAGGGATCTATCGCCAAACGTCTGGTTGAATTCAGTCAAAATCATGGAGGGTTCTTTTCGCTACAAGACCTGGCGGACCATCGTGATGACTGGATTGACCCTGTATCTACCAGCTATCGACGCTATGACATCTGGGAGTTACCTCCCAGTGGGCAGGGCATTGCGGCTCTGGAAATGTTAAATCTGTTGGAGGAATATGATCTTGCCTCAATGGGTCCGGGGAGTGCCGAATATTTGCATTTATTGGTGGAAGCAAAAAAACTGGCGTATGCCGATCGGGCGCAGTTTTATGCGGACCCTGATTTTGAGAAGTTACCAGTTGATGAACTGATATCAAAAGCATATGCCGATCGGCAGCGAAAGCGAATCAATCCAGATCGAGCAGCGGCCGATGTTCCTGCAGGAGATCCTAAGTTAAAACATGGGGACACCGTTTATTTATCTGTTGTTGACAAAGACCGAAACTTTTGTTCGTTGATCCAAAGTAATTATTTCGGCTTTGGTTCGCAGGTAACACCGGGCGATCTAGGATTTGCAATGCAAAATCGTGGCTCCTTATTTGCGCTCGACAAACATCATCTAAACCGTCTGGAACCAAACAAACGTCCGTTCCATACGATCATTCCTGCAATGGTGACGCAAGATGGTCGCCCCTGGTTTTGTTTTGGTGTGATGGGAGGCGACATGCAACCGCAGGGGCATGTGCAAGTACTGGTTAACCTGATCGATTTCAAAATGAACGTGCAGGCGGCTGGTGACACAGCCCGGGTGCGACATTTCGGAGATGCAACTCCCACAGGTGAACTGCCACAAGGTGTTGGAACGGTCGTGGTGGAGTCAGGGATTTCAGATATGACGATCAAAGCCTTACAGGACAAGGGACACCATGTGTTGCGTTCCAAGGGTGAGTTCGGTGGCTATCAAGGTATTTTGATTGATTGGGAAGCGGGTGTATTGAAAGGAGCGACAGAATCACGCAAAGATGGGGTTGCCGTCGGTTATTAGTAGTGTAGCTTGTTTCAGGACATTGTTGAATTTATGAAAGAGGAACCCGGATCCCAACCAGCCCAGGACACATCGGATTCGCAATACGTCCGTGATTTAAAATGGGCGATAACCAGCCCTTCGTTGATCACAGGATCCAACGTTGAAGCCAAGATGCCCCGTTTTATCGACGAGACGCCCATTGATGAACAAGATCTGGCGGCCTTTCTAGAACAGTATTCAAATTTCCGAGTGGGCACCTACTTTGAGGGACTGGTTTTGTATTGGCTGGAAGCGATTTGCAAACTAAAAATCGTTAAACAGCAACAGCAAATCTTTGAGGAAAACCGAACGGTCGGCGAGATTGACTTTCTTTTTGAAGACAAAACAGGTGTTCTCACTCACTGGGAAACCGCGGTCAAATTCTATTTACATTTTCCTGAAGACAATGAAACAGGCAGCCACTTCATTGGCCCCAATGCTGTAGATACGTTCGAAAAGAAGATCAAACGTTTATTGGAGCATCAGCTGCCATTCAGTCAAAAATACTTTCCGGAAGTGACTCAGCGTCAAGCATTTGTGAAAGGTTATATTTTTTATCACCCTCATGTAGCCCGTCCGCACCAGTTGCCTGAGAATATGTCGGCCTCGCATTTGAAAGGGACTTGGATACGCCATTCAGAAATCCTCTGGCTCAATGACCAGAACAGTCATCTCATGTTTCGCGTGTTGCATAAACCGTATTGGTTGTCTCCTGAAGTGAGTCATTCTCAAAGTGGAGATTTAAACTCGTTTGAAGAGTTAAAAAGCCAGCTTGATGCGCACTTTTTGAATGAAGAGCGACCTTTGCTCGTCAGTGTCCTGGCATGCCAAGACACGATTTGCCACGAAATCAATCGCACTTTCATTGTCTCTGAATCCTGGCCACAAATTCGATGATTCACCGATCTCTCATTCCAATTCCATTTCTATTCCCTAATTTCAATATTGCTGATGCCCTCTCGACCTGGGTCTAGAATATTATCAGAGAAATGAATACCGGTTGCCTTCTGATCGACGCGAACCGCATAAACATAACGCGGTTGCTGGCTCTCTTTTGAGGCTGAATGGCGGCCTGAGTTTTGTACCAGATTGCCTTGAATGATCACGTCTGCCAGGGGTGTGTTCTCAGGTTTTTGTCCGGAATCAAGCAAAATAGGGTTTCCGTTATTGCCCCAAATCCAATGGGCGTTGCCATAACCGAATTCTGAGATGATATTGTTGGCAATGATGGAGCCACCATCACTGTTATCGGATCTGGCTGGTTGGTCTTTGTTAGCCTCACGAGACGCATACGAGGCAGCACCCGGCATGAGTCCAATGCTCCACAGGTCGTTTTTGATGAACTGATTCCCGAGAATTAATACGTGTCGGGAACCATGCATGGCTTTCATGCCCACAAAACAGTTAGAGACGATATTCTGTGAAACGATTGCATGATCTGAATGCAAGTCGATGCCTTGCGCCGCATTTTCAATGGTGTTGCCCAGAATTTGAGTCTGATTACTGATTGCGGGTGAGGTCACAACAATCGCGGACCCCTGATGCCAATTATTGACAGACTCTCGCTCCCAGACCTGGGGGTTCGTTAAAATTCCTTTGGTTTTGTTTTTCTTAACAAACTGACCCAGTTTGAATTTTTTCTGTGTTTCCTGTGTGGGTAACAGATCATTTTCGATGATGCGGTTTCCTTGAATGCGCGTTCCAGTGCTGGCGTTGACGACGATGCCACTTCCATCAATACAGTGGAACGCATACCCCCAGTCTGGTGATTGAGTTCGATCATCTATGGAAATGCGCATGTAGTTCGTGATTGTACAATTGCGGATGGTGGTGTTTTTGCAGTTTAATAAGTAAAACACGCCAGAACGTGTTTTGTGATTCAAGACCGTTACATTATCGAGAACGATATCCTGGCATCCGCTTGCCTTAATGGCTTCAGTTGCCGTTGTCTGTTTCTGTTCAGGGCGTGTTAATACGATGTCTCGAAGTTGAACCCTGGATCGGTTTTCGATTTCAATAAAAGGTGCATCCGGATTGGTTTGAATAATGCGTCCTGGTCCATAGAGACCACTACCATCACTGCGAATACTGATTTTGGCCGAGATTTCGTAATCTCCTGCAGGCAGGAACAGCATCTTTCCCGGTTGCGCATCCAATGACGCCTGGATTGGCTGATTTCGACTGACAATCGGAAATTCGGAATTCGATTCCTCGCACAGTCCTTGAGCAGGGGCTGATAAAACAGTCAAAAAGAAGAGCAAATTGGTACGTCTTAAAAAACCGTTTTTGATACCCTGACCACGATCGGAACTCTGTTTGATCACCATTCAGATCTACTCTTTCTGTTAGAGAGAGACACACAGATATTTTTTTGCTGCTCTACTGCTAGACACTGCTTGCTGATGTTCATCTTCGATGAGATAGATGATATCGAATATAATCTGACGGGGAAAGTTTTACTTGTAGAAACGGTGATGGTTATCTTTTCTGGGTTTAATTCTGTCAGGCCAGATTGTGGATCTACCTTCAAGTTATTACGCAGCGATTAATAAGTCAGGTAACTATGGTGTAGGTACAAGGTCCGCTTTCATGTTGTATTCATCAAGAATCTTGTGAGAATTATTATGTTTGCTCTGTTTGGATGCATAGTCAGTCGTAAATTTACTTTTGCGCGTTATTGTCTCGAAAGTGGTACTTTTTGGCAAATAGGGACATGCACAAACGGAAGCAAATTTAAACTTCTGGAGTCAATTTTGGTTAAAACAGTTAGGTTTTATAGTGCTATCAATTTCAGTGAGGTAGATAGATTCACTAGAATTTTTTCTCGCGCGCGAGCCATAAACAGGGAGTTTGTCTTTTGGCACGGTTGAGTCAAGTCGGAAATATTCACCTGCTAATTGGTATTAAACGGAAGTTTTGAAAGCCTTGAATTAGTCAAGGGCAATTTAGTATTGGAAGATTGTTCTGCGCATGAAAAAACAGAGTCATTCCTTTAAGGTTATCAGGAACGACTCTGTTTGTTTAACAAGTGTTTCTCAGGAAACAGGATTGCCTTGGAAGATATTTATTTTTCGAATGAAGCCTGATTTAATTTGGAAGGTGACGGAGGAACCGGTGGGTTCGCATTTTCTGTTTTTGGTGCTGCCTCTGGTTGAGAAGCTTCCGGACTTTCATTGATATAATATACTGGTCCACCGTAGTGCTGTCCTCGGCAATGTCGACAACCATGGCCTCTGCAGGAACGACAATCACGTGTATGGTACATATTTGGATTTGGTGGTGGGGGAATCATGCCACTACGTGGTTGCCAGGTTGGCACACGTTGGTAATAAAAACCAAGTTGCGTTGTGTCAGTTGGCATGTAAACCTGTGGGTAATTGACAGCAGCTGTGGGACCTGGCTGTCCCATAAATTGATTCGAGTAATAACGTTGGTACTGAACCGGAGTCCTTTGAATACTTTGTGCAGAAGGAGGGCACCAACCATGACCTGGAGAGGTATGGCACTTTCTTAAAAAGGCCCGGCCTTCTCGTGAGGTGTAGTTTCGGTAAGTTCCATCGCCATCATAGCGATTCGAATACCCGGGAGGACAATTGTAAGCATAGCCACCGCCGCGAACGTGATGGGCCACTTGTTGGACGTTTCCATCGTTCACTGTGGTTCTATCATCAGCGCTTACATTTGACGTAGTGCTGATCACGAAACCGGTCACTGCCAGAATAGTAAGCAGTTGTACGTTTAAGATTCTCATAACGATCTTCCTGAACCTCATTGAGGATAATATTATAATTATTGAACGATGCGAGAGATTGGAGTAATACGGCTTGAAGGAATCCCCCAACCATAGTTGTAGCTCTGTCGAACATTAGGAGCCAGTGGAACAGCAATCGGAACGCCGTAACCTTGTGCACCATAGATTCGTCCATCCCGCTGATCGAACGAGTAGGGATCAACGGCGTACGTCATATTGTAGTGGCCGATGGGAGGACAACCTTTACCACCACATCCGGTAGGAATGAAGTAACCGAATTTGCAACGGAAAAAGTTGCGTAAGGAACCGCGTTTCCCAATACCAGCAGAAGTTCTTGATCCAGCACGACAGTGGGGGCAACCGTTGCTTGTGTAAGAAGGACTATTCGAATAAGAATATACATGGTTTTGTTTACAGCCACACTTGTCTTTTAGAAACCCAACTTGTTTAATCGGAGAACCTGATTTCTGGTGCTGTTTCAGACTGGCTGGTTCGCCAGCTTGCAGGCTCTGAACCGACAGGGTTGTAATGATCCCTGTCGTTACAATGAGTCCTGTTAATTTATAGGTAAAATTGTGCATGATATTTTTTCCTGATGGTATCTCCGAGCGAATAGCCTCAGAGTGATAAACGTTTTCTGGTCTCAACAGCCGTTTACTCTTAAGCTGTCACCTTACCAACGGAGGAATGAACCTTGGGAAGAAGCCGAAATCCGATTTGTATTTTACATGAACCTGAGTACCTTCCAGCTTCCATCGTTCATGAGATCGCATCCCGAATGGTGTCCACATCCAGCCCCCCTTTACGTTGTAGTAATAAGGGCCATACATGGCTTTGTACTCATGTGGATATAACATTTCCTGAGGAGCCAATGCCTGGTTTGTGATGATAGTTCGTCCGACATAGTTAGGAATACCAGGTTTGGGAGAAGGGTACATTGGAGCTCCCAGTTGAGGATATCCTGGTAATACATTCATACCCGCCGTCGATCGGATCTGTTGAGGTGCTTTATAGTTTTTATGATGTTTAAAGTGCCCGTGCGAATAGCTGATTGGTCGTGCCTGCTGTGATTGATCAAAACGAGCAGGAGCTGCTTGAATCATTCGAGGCTGATTACTGACCTGTTGAATATACCTACTACTTCGACTGCGACGACCCAGCTTCGGTCGTTTTGCAAACGAACTTTGCTTATGTGGTTGGGAAGTTGCTTCTCGTTCATGGCTGACTTGCTTGATATTAGATGGCTTGCCAGCCGATCGGGATAATTTTTGTTTCAACCAACTGACCGGATTATATTTTGATGCTTTTGAGCGACTTTCCTGCTGAATCACAGCATTATTGACAGCACCTGTTTCCGCTGCCTGTACCGCTGGTGCCATCAGCAAAAATGCTGGTAACAGCCCGGTAAGCAAGGTTACCTTGAGACTCGAACGAGCCATAACAATCCCTCCCTGGATTTTTGTTGTGGTTTATCCACCAATTAGACTGTGTTAGAGAGTCGTCCAACTCTCCCAGTCAATATGAATGATCAGTTGTCTAATTTCAGAACCTTTGTCGGCTTATAAACGAGACAAAGCCACTTTATAAAGACCGAAGGAAAATCCGAATTTCGCGAAATTTCACTTTTCAGATCTCTGGTCATTTTTGTATGTTTCAATCGCCAAATAGTGATTCTCAAAAACGAAAGTCACTAGTTCAAATTTCGGCTGGCAGGAATCGTCGGAATGAGTCATTTTGTAACTACAATGACGATTCGTCCTATTTTCCCGAATTATCGTCTATTTAAAGGGTTACGAGTGGCCTTATCTATTCAATAATCGTTTCAACAGATACAATCCTTAGTGTTTGTTTAAGTGGCAAAATCGACATATTTTTCTTAAGTTACCATCTGGGATCACCCGAATTCTTAACGAGAGCCATTGATCAATGTGGCTATTGTAGATTCTCAGCCCGTCGTTCATACGGCTGAGTCATAGATGTATTGGAGAGACTCTTGGCTAAACGAAAATCAGCCAAAAAAGGCAAAACCGAAGGCACAAATGGACAAGTCGGGAGTGAAACCGACCGTATTGAATATATTCCTATTAGTGAAGTGACACGCAGACGCTATCTGAATTACGCGATGTCTGTTATTACGTCACGTGCTTTACCAGACGTCCGTGATGGCCTTAAACCGGTTCAAAGACGTATCTTGTATGTTATGTATCAAGACTTGCGTCTCGTGGCCAATGCGAAGCCGCGTAAATGTGCCAAGATTTGTGGTGATACCACGGGTAATTACCATCCCCACGGCGATGCATCTGTCTATGACGCTCTTGTACGACTGGCACAGGATTTCAACCTGAGAAATCCTCTGATCAATGGTCAGGGTAACTTCGGTTCTATTATGGGATTGCCTGCGGCAGCGGCACGTTATACCGAAGCAAGGCTGACTGGAATAGCAGAACATCTCATGAATGAGCTGCGATTTCAAACAGTTGAGATGCGTCCCAATTATGACGGTACACGTAATGAGCCTGTCGTACTACCTGCGCGATTTCCCAACCTGCTTGTCAATGGGGTACATGGAATTGCAGTCGGGATGGCAACGAATATTCCTCCGCATAATCTGGGTGAGGTCATTAAGGCTTGTACACATCTTATTCATAACAAGAATGCAACCGTCGCCCAGTTAATGAAGCACATTAAAGGTCCTGACTTCCCTATGGGAGGCCGGATTGTGACTGATAAGCGATCTTTAACAAGTGTTTATAAAGAGGGGCGTGGTCCCATAAAGATTCGAGGTGAATGGAAACCTGATACTGACAGGCGTTCGAAAGGGATGAACCGTCTGATTATTTATTCCGTTCCTTATGGGGTCGAAACGGGTTCGCTTCTTTCAGAGATTGGTGGTATTGTTGAAGCGAGAAAACTTCCGCAACTGGTTGATGTTGCTGATGAGACAGACGATAAAAATGGCCTGAAAATTGTTCTGGAAATCAAGCCAGATGCTGATCCTGAAACAGTGATGGCCTTTTTATATAAGCATACACATCTGGAGCAGAATTTTTCGGTCAATCTGACCTGTCTCGTGCCAGATGAGTCTGACGTGCTCGTGCCACAACGCTGTGATTTGAAGGAGATGTTGCAATACTTCCTCGATTTTCGCTTCGTGAGTGTTCGGCGTCGTTTTGAGTATCAACTGGAATTGCTCGAAAGACGAATTCATATTCTCCAAGGCTTTAAAATTATCTTTAATGGTTTGGATAAAGCGTTAAAGTTAATTCGTGCCAGTAATGGTAAGCAGGATGCCGCGAAGAAACTAATGGCAAATTTTCGTCTGGATGAAATTCAGACGATGGCAATTCTGGAATTACAACTCTATCGTATTTCCAAACTGGAAATAAACACGATTCGAGAAGAGTTAAAAGAAAAACAGGCAGAAGCTGATCGTATCCGCCGTATTCTTGCTTCTAAAAGAAGACTTTGGAAAGTCGTTGAAAACGAACTGGTTGAAATTGGGAAGGAATTTCCTGAGAAACGTCAAACCAAACTGGGTTCTTCCGATGAAATTACCGAATTTGACCCTCAGGCTTATATTGTGAGGGAAAATACAAATGTCGTTGTCTCCAGAGAAGGTTGGATCAAAAGGGTAGGACGTCTCAAAACAAAAGGGGAAACTCGGGAACTCGATAAAACGCGCACCCGAGAAGGTGACAGTGTGTTAGCGGTGGCACCAGGAAGTACACTCGACCATGTCGTGTTTTTCTCCAGTGATGGTGTTGCCTATACATTACCCATCGAACAGGTACCTGTTTCCTCTGGATATGGTGAACCACTTTCAAAACATGCACGTCTGGGAGATGGTGTGAATCTGGTTGCAGCTATCACAACTGATTCACGGTTCACACCTGAAGATAAGTCGACTCGCAGAAAGCCCATTCCCACTCCCCATCTTTTGATTGTCACCGAAAAAGGCCAGATCATGCGGGTCTCTTTCAGTACATTTCGTACTGCATCAACAAAGGCGGGGCGTAAATACTGTCGGCTTGGTAAAGACGATCGTGTGGTCTACGCGGCTTTGGTCGAAGATGCAGAGACAATGTTTATTGCAACGAATGATGCTCGAGTGTTGCACTGTGAGATTGAAGAAGCGGCATTACTCTCCAATCCGGGTAAGGGAGTCAAAGGGATTCGTCTTGAAAAAGATGACTTTGTCATTGGAGCGCTCCAGTTGAGTCGTCCAAGTGACTGTTTACGGGTGATAAACACAAATGGCAAGAAAATGACGTTTGGCCAAATGAAATATGGGGTGACTTCCCGAGGTGGCAAAGGAGTTAAAACCAGCCAGAGAAGTGGCTTTGCTGAAATATTGTATCCACCAATTGAAGTTGTTGACTGGGATGAGCTAGGAGACTATGAAGAGTAGACTCATTCCATTTTTTCATCTTGGGCCAGTCGAGGCTTTGAGATAACATCAGTTTCATATTTGCAGTTTATCTAGAGAAATTTATCACATCTATTATGGCAACCGCAGCAAAATCATCGAACACGAAGAAATACTCAGCCGCCGACATCGAAGTCCTGGAAGGATTGGAAGCCGTCCGCAGACGACCCTCCATGTATATTGGAGGAGTTGATATTCGGGGGCTGCATCATCTGCTCTGGGAAATTGTTGACAATTCGGTCGACGAATATCTCGCGAAGGAAGCAGACACAATCGTAGTTACGCTCCATAAGGACGGCGCATCGTGCAGTGTCAAAGATAACGGGCGAGGTATTCCCGTTGATAAACACTCTAAGACCAAAAAGTCGGCACTGGAATTGATCTTGACCACATTACACGCTGGTGGAAAGTTTTCCGATAAAAACTATGCTCGCAGTGGTGGTTTACATGGAGTTGGCTCTTCAGTTGTGAATGCACTCTCTTCTGAAATGATGGCTACGGTAGTTCGTGATGGCCATCAATATGTCCAGCGCTATAAAAAAGGGAAACCAACTACGCCTGTCAAAAAAGTAAAACCGTTACGCGGACATGGCACAGAGATTTATTTCCGGCCCGATGATACCATTTTTCGACGTGTTCATTTCAATGCTGATACGATCCGCCAACATCTGGAAGATGTTGCGTTTATTCATGGTGGATTGAAAATTACGTTTAAGGATGAAGTCAAAAAAGAGACTCATGAACTTTCTCATCCGGAAGGAATTCGGGGATATCTGGAAAAACTGACTCAGGAACAGCAGAAAAAGGCGGTACACGAACAGCTGTTTTTCGCGGAAAAAGAAGATAAGAATGTTCGCGTTGAAATGGTCTTGCGTTGGACTGATGCAACTGATGAGCAAGTTCGCAGTTATGTCAACGGAATTCGCACACATGCTGGAGGAACGCACGAAAGTGGTTTGCGCTCCGGGATTGCCAAAGCAGTGAAGAATTACATGGACGTACATAATATCAAACACAAAGGGCTTTCCATCACTACAGAAGATATCAGGGAAGGCGTACTTTGCTTGATTTCGGTTTTCCATAACGATCCAATGTTCCAGGGCCAGACAAAAGAAAAGCTAAATAATCCTGAAGTGAGTGGTTTTGTGGAAGGAATTGTGCGTCCACTTTTAGAAACATGGTTGAATAATAACCCAAGTATTGCCGATGCAGTGGTTGGTCGTATTGTGTTAGCGGCACGTGCCCGTTTGGCCAGCCGAGATGCACAAAAAGAAGTTCGCCGAAAGTCTGCCACGAATCGAAAATCGACTTTGCCAGGGAAGCTTCTCGATTGTCGCTCTAACAAACCCGAAGAGTCGGAGCTCTTTCTTGTGGAAGGTTTATCTGCTGGCGGTACGGCGGCAATGGGCCGTGACAGTCGTATTCAAGCGGTATTACCGCTTCGTGGTAAAGTGTTAAATACCGAATCGTTGGCGGTTTCCAAGATCATGGGAAATCAGGAGATCAAGGATTTGGTTGAGACATTGGGAACAGGTATCGGCGCTAACTTTGACATTCACAAACTGCGATATAACCGTATTATCCTGCTGATGGATGCTGATAGTGATGGTTATCACATCAGCACATTACTGCTGACATTCTTCTTTCGGCATATGATGGAATTGATTCGGCAGGGAAAGTTGTTTCTGGCACAGCCACCTTTGTACTGTATCACCGTTGGAACTGAAAAATTTTATGCACAGGACGATGTTCAGAAAGAAGATATTGTGGAGTCGTTGCCCGCCAACCGAAAATACGAAATTGGTCGCTTTAAAGGGCTGGGCGAAATGACCGCCAGTGAGTTGAAAGTGACAACGCTGGACCCGAAACATCGTGTTCTATTGAAAGTCGATATTGATAGTCAATTAGAAGCGGATTCGACCTTCTCTCAGCTCTTTGGGAAAGATCCTTCTCTTCGCTATGATCTCATTATGGAAGAAGCTGTCGAGGCAGATGATATCGATTACTGATTTTGTTCAGGTATAGAATTTTCAATTGATTGAGGAAATTAGTTTTTATGAACTTCAATTAACACGTCTATAAGGTCTGGCCGAATGGCGTGAGCTTTTTTTAGTAAGTTCGTGAATTCTTGTTTCGCCAATTCCACCTTTGGTTGTGGTGCCATTCTTAAATAAGTTTCACCAATTTCGAATAAGTATTCTGCTTCAGCCCGTACTCTCAGATATTGTTGCATGAGGTCGGGAAGATCAGTTTTTTCTTTTTTGCTGCGATTTTGTTGCCTCATCCATAGTACACCTCTCTTATAGATTTCCTGCTTGTCTGCCTCACTTAGTGCTCCATACTGATTAGTAAGAAGCTGAGATAGCATTTCTTCTGTGTTCAATTGGTGCCCTTTGTTTCGAATGGCATTCCTGACAAACTTTAAAAAGGGCCCTTCTTTATTTCGCATAACTTCTTTGGCAGCTTGAGCAAATGGTTTTTGATAGAGCCAGCTTTGATTACCACCATAACTCAAGACCCAAACAGCCAGCCGAATCATGTCGTGATCTTCCAAATCGATCCATTCATTTTCCTGAGTTCTTAACCATGAGTTTCTCTTTGCCTCCATCTCACGAAACTGTTTTTTGCCATATTCAGATCTGAGTTGGTTTCGTAAATCATTATACTGAATTTCTAATTCGCCAAAACGATCATAGGCCTTCAAAGCACGCCTCATTAACGGATCACTTTGTAAAGCGTTTTCCCAAGCAGACTCACAGTTTTCTCCAGCGAGTCCTACTTGAGTCCAGACATTCTTAAATTCTTCTTGTTTTTGAATCGAAAGTTTTTGTTTAGACGGAGGCAATTCAGGCACCCAAAGGCGAACAAAACTTAGAAACGCATCGTACTCATTGACAGCCAAAGCAAATTCCGCATTGCCAATTGTGGCTACTAGCGTCAATGAAAATACGATGTTCCGTAATGGTTTTCTATGAAATGAGCGACTGGATGTTCTTAGAAATGTGGATGCGAAAGTGCAGATAACACAATTCAATAATGCAAAACGGTTCTTCATACTCAGTCTCATATTCAAGTACGATATAAGAATAGGAAAGCACTCGTCAGATAATGCCTAAAGACTAAATTTTGTGAATCTGAACAAAAAAAGAGGCGAATCAGATGATTCGCCTCTTTTACAAAATATTGGATAAATGGACTAGGCTAATTTACCGCAGCAGTTTCTTCTACAGCCGGCGGAACTTCATCATGTTTTTCAACAGTCAAGTCATTGCCAACAGTTACTGTTAACCAACCATCATTTGCCAAAATATCGGTTATGTGTAAGTAAACGGTTCTGTTTTCCAGCTTCGTTTTTACCTGAGAAGGCTCAACACGATTCGGAAAAGCTTTTTCCATCTTGCTTCTTACAACACCAGCACGGGCGATTTGTGAAGCAATCCGATCAGGCCGTACAACCGGGGATGACTTAACGTTTCCTCGAGTGATATGGATTTTATCTCCCTCCACTTTGAAATGCAGAGGAACCGTAATGATCTGTGTTGGTACTGCTGTTTCGCCTTTTTGTTCGAACCCGCAACGCAAAATGAGATTCACTGTGTTATCGCTAATTTGAACGCGAATCGGATCTTTTTTATCGAATGCGAGAATATTCGGACCTTTATCAGGATCAACAGGAGGACGTTCCAGTTTGACTTTACGATCCAAAATATCGGCGATCGACTTTTCAAACTCTGTGATTAAATCTTGATCAGAAATTTTACGACCTTCTAAGGCCATGCGTGACAAACTGTTGTTAATGACAGATTCATGCAATTGCAGAACAACACTATCTTTCGAGGAGATCGAAAGTGGAGGCGAGTTGGCTGCCAATTCACCCGTATCCATTAGCCGAGTGCGAATATAAAGGTGGCTGTCTGTAGATGCAAAGCTTCTAGCTGAAGGAAACAGATTGTTATCTCTCAGTCGCTTGTTCAACTGGCCGCCTACTTTTTCGTTGGCTCGTGTGATTCGATCATCTACTTCTTCATCAAAACGTGGGCGAACTCGATCACGAACTCGTTGAGCAGCAATTGCTTCTGCTTCACCTTTTAATTGTGCTGTACGGCGATAGGCCATGGAACGACCGAGTCCTGACAAAAGAGGAATGCCATCCAAATTTGTACTGGCTCCGACAGTTGTGTTATGTGCATCAACCTGAACCCAGGCAGGTTGAGTTGTAAAAGTATCACCGTCAAAGTTAATCTCTTTCCCGCCCCAGATTTGATGATGGCCTGAAGTATAAATAACAGCCTGGCTTGTTGTACCAGAGGTTTCACTGTTTGTAACACCATTCAGCGTCAAATCGAATCGAAGTGAGGAATCGCTGGGCTTGAAGTCGACTCCGACCTCAGTTGTTGTTGCTTGATTTCCAGTAACATAAGCTCCCAGAATGCAATCGACTACAGGGCCTTTTTCACATGTGCTATCATTGATCAACCGGTTAATGAAATCTTCGGCGACCATCACTCGTAAGTTATAATTAAAGTAGTTGTTCCGTAAAGCTGTGGTTAAAGGTTGTAAGCCCCTTCCCAATTCTTTGCGTAATTGGGCGTAGGTTTTACGCGCTTCAAAAGCATTCTTATTACTTTGAGAGCTTTCATATTCTTCAAGGTTAGTCACAAGAACCGTCAATTGTTTTCGGATTTTGTTAACATCAATTTTACTTGTGCTTGCTTTAGACTCGGTTAAAAACGCTTTAACGGATTTTTCTAAGTCCTTGAATTGTTCTCGATTAAAGAATTTTCGCTGTTCCGCATCTTTTAATGCGCCACGAGCTTCAAACTTGGCCTGCAGTGATTTCAAAAGATCAAGCAATTCCACTTCAGAGTAATTGTTTTTTAATTCCTTTTGCAGTTCATTCAACTGTAGGTATTCAACCCAGCCATCGCCATTTTGTAACGAATTGAGGTAGTTCTTTAATGACTTAGCAACTGCTGCTAATTCGGTTTGCTTTGACTTCATTTGAGCAGTTTTGACAGCTCCCCAATCTTGTCCAAGTGTTTTGAGAACTGCATTAGCGATATCAATACGTCGTTGAAGACGACTACAGTATTCCGATAAGTCAGCTTGACCTTGCGCCTCTTTAATTTTTGCCTGCAAAGCTGCTAATGTCTGTTTTTGTTGATCCAGAGTTAAATCTGATTCGTACAATTTTCCCAACAGTTCAGAAACTTGTTGTTCCCATTGAGCCCATTTACCTTTCAGGCCTTCTAAGGACTCTGTTGAGAGATCTTCAGGAACTTCGGCAGGCAAGATGCCTTGTAAACCAACGTCTTCTTTTTGAGGCTGCTTTCCTTCGACAGCCATTGTGGTTGTCACAACCAACGCCAAGCTGGCGATACCTAAAACTGCTAAACTAACCATACCAAAATACTGTTGTTTGTTTCTGGAAGGTTTTGATTCCTTTAGAAGCATGTCTAATCGCACTCCATCGGCAAAGGGATTTGAAAAACGGCTGCCACCGTTTAAAAAGTACACAGGACAGATTTGGCCCGTATTACAAATTAGGTAGAGGTGGGGACTACCGTTGTAAAATAAATTATCGTCATTTGTTGGCAGTGAGTATGTGTGAAATAATACATAGACACTACCATTCAACTATTAAAGCATCAAAATCTGCAAAACCCTGCCTATAAGCAGGTTTCAACAATGTTGTTATTTTCTTACAGAATACTTGTTCATTTTTGATAGAAAATTACAGGCTGAATATTCTAGGTAAACAGCCTAATTCTCGGTATCGACAATGTCAGAAAGTCATTATTCTTTTTGCAACATATCCAAGCACGTCATAGCACCACTTCTGCGCAGTCTAGTGGACCCGTAAATATTGTGCAATCAACCAAAGCAACTTGTATTCACATCATAGGCAAAACATACATATGTTCACATTTGGGTGGTGTGATAATCGGGTCATTCGGTTTGGAATTTCCGAGTCCACAACATACATTGATGACTTCGTCTGTTTGAATTCAACTTTACGACACTAAAGGAATTTCTCTTGGATTTTCAGCAGGTCCTGACTTCACCGCAATTTGAAGCGGTCTCATATCATGAAGGTCCACTTTTAGTGCTTGCTGGTCCTGGTTCCGGTAAAACACGTGTGATCACCCACCGCATTGCTTCACTGATTCATACTGGGATTTCCCCGCACCAAATTTTAGGCATCACATTCACGAATAAAGCATCAGATGAAATGGGCGAACGGGTCCAACAATTGATCCCAAACGCTCGTGTGGAAATCTCTACTTTTCATAAATTTTGTGTTCGTATCTTAAGACGATATGGAAATGTGGTTGGACTTGATAGTAATTTTTCGATTTTCGATACGACTGATCAACAACAACTCATTCGTCATGTTCTGAACGAATTAGATATCGATACTGTTGCCTACAATCCATCAACGATTGGATCAATGATCAGTCGCGCGAAAAATGATCTGATTAGTGCAGAACAGTTTGTTGAAGCTTATCAGGAGTCTGTTGGAGATCACCTACAAGCGGTTGCCGCGCGGGTCTATCCGGTGTATCAGAGATTACTACTGGAATCAAATGCCGTTGATTTTGATGATTTACTGTTGCATGTAGCCAGTCTTTTAAGAGACTCTCCCGAGTTACGGGAGAGTCTGGATGAGAGATATCAGTACATTCTTGTTGATGAATACCAAGATACGAATTTGGCGCAATATCAAATTGTGATGGGGCTTTCTTTGAACACACGGAATCTTTGTGTGACTGGTGATCCTGATCAATCCATTTATGGCTGGCGCGGTGCAAAAATCGAAAACATCTTACAGTTTGAGCGAGATTTTCCAGATTGTAAAACGATTCGGTTGGAACAAAACTTTCGCAGTACAAAAGAAATCCTGCGCGTAGCTGACTGTTTAATTTCACATAATCAGAAACGTAAAGCCAAAACTCTGTTTACTGAAAATGAAGAGGGCAAACCCGTTGAATTGTTGTGCTTTAATGATGAACGTCAAGAGGCTGATGAAGTGGCCTTACGAATTCGTAATTCTATAGATCAGGAAGACTTTGATTACTCGGATTTCGCAATTTTTTACCGGGTGAATTCGCTATCCCGAGAACTCGAATTGGCGCTTGCGCGATATAAAATTCCTTATCAATTGGCCGGAAGCGTAGCCTTTTATGAACGGACAGAAGTCAAAGACTTGCTATCTTATTTGAAATTAATTAATAACCCGGATGATCGTATTGCTTTTTCTCGGATTGTAAATAAACCATTACGAGGGATCGGTAAGACAACGCAGAATAAGCTGATTCGCTGGGCGGATGAACGAGGGGTTCGTCTCTTAGAGGCTGCTCATCAAGCTACAGACTGTCCGACTCTTTCCAAACGAGCCTCTACGATGGTTGCCCGTTTTGCCAAGATGATTTCCAGCTTTTCAATGGCCGACTCTGGCTCAGTTGCGCATTTAATGGAAGCGATTATCGACAGTACACGCTTGGTCGACAGCTGGAAAGAAAGTCCTGACGAAGAAGATCAACAGCGGATTGCCAATGTCAATGAATTGCTGTCAACGGCTCGGAAATATGATGAAATTTTCGGAGAAGAAACAACACTGGAAGGATTTCTGGAAGTGAGTACCTTGGCTAGTGCCACCGATCAATTAGATGATTCCGCTGGCCGCGTAACATTAATGACCCTGCATGCTGCCAAGGGACTGGAATATCCAGTCGTATTTATCATCGGAGTCGAACAAAACCTGATTCCGCATGAGCGTGTTCTACGTGACGAGTATCGAGACGGTTTGGAAGAGGAGCGGCGACTATTTTTTGTTGGTATCACTCGAGCCGAACAACGTCTTTTCTTGACGCAAACCCGAGAACGTTCTTTAAGAGGTCGTCCCTGGCGAACCATTACCAGTGATTTCCTGAAAGAAATCGATGTCGATGTTAAAGACCAGACGGATCACATATCTGACTCGAAATCTCACTTTGATGAGTTTGTTGAATCAGTCAAACGTGGTGAAGTTGATTCCGAAACATTGAAAGCTACAACATCAAAACGCCCGTTGTTGATGACAGGCGCAGATCTCTTGAAAGAGACTCCAGAAGCAGCAGATCTTCCACAAGGTTTTTCAGTCGGTATGCGTGTACGGCATCCGCGCTATGGTGTTGGTACAGTCATATCAATGAGTGGTTATGCCCGAAAACGAGCGGTCAATGTCATTTTTGACAATGAGAAAGAAAGTCAGACCTTTATGGCCGCCCATTGTCCATTACAACCGTTGGGACTGCGCTAATCGGCTCCAGGCTCAAGGCTCACCTCGTTTCCCACCGATAAAATACAGGTCTCGATTCAAGCTGAGGAATCACCAGCAGTTCTAACGTGTTCGCTTTAATAGTTTTGTGCGATCAGTAGCCAATAGGTCCTTGCATGCCACCACGTAAAAAGCCACCAGCAAAATCTAAATTTCAGGCCCGTAAGAATGCTGATCCAAAAGTGCATTTAGAGCCTTATTTGAATTATCTGGAGGCAGAATGTGGAATGGCTCACAATACACTATCAGCGTATAGGTCAGACATTGTTCAATTTCTAGATTGGTATTGTAAGCAGAAACCACGTCCTTTCAGTGATGTTGATTTAAAATTTCTGTCCGAATACTTGCAACATCTCAATAAACGAAAACTGGCAGCAACAACCATTGCGCGTCACTTAGCATCAATCAAGTTATTTTTTCGCTACTTGGTTCTGGAAGGAATTTTGGCTGAGAGTGTTGCCGACCTGATCAACTCTCCCAAACTCTGGAATTACTTACCTAAGGTAATAAGTCCTGAAAAAGTGAACGAACTATTGATGGCTCCTTGTAAAAGAGATCGCTATCCATTACGTGATCGTGCGATTCTGGCAATGATGTATGCCACAGGCTGTCGTGTCAGTGAGGTTGTGAATCTACCTTTAAGTGCCGTTAAGCTTGAGGAAGGCTACGCTCGGTGTATCGGCAAGGGGAATAAAGAACGAATCGTTTCACTGAATCCTGTTGCTGTAGCTGCCGTTGAAGCCTATCTGAATCATGAACGACCGCACATGATAAAACGAAATCAGGCGGAACAATCGCTCTTTCTCAACCGTGGAGGTAAGCAATTATCACGGATCATGGTCTGGAATATCGTTAAGAAAAATGCAGCCCGAATTGGTTGCAGTAAAGAGGTCAGCCCTCACACATTGCGGCATAGTTTCGCCACACATATGATGGCTGGTGGTGCTGAGATCCGTGCCCTGCAGGAACTATTAGGGCACGCTAACATCCGAACGACTCAAGTCTACACACACGTAGATCACAGCCGCTTGAAAGCAGTGCATCAGATGTATCATCCGCGAGGGTAAAACAATCACGCTTTGTCGGCTTCAATTAAAACTCTTTCATGATCAATTTGCCATCAGCGCGATTACCTAATTGTTCAAACAAGGCAGCATCAATATCTTCCGAAATAAATTTGACTCTGCCATCTCCGAATCCAAATTGGGCACCACCTAGGTGGTAACTGCCAAACCCTCCCACTCTGAGTAGTGGATCAATTGGTTCTATCTTTTCTTCATTCAGTTCGTCAGACGAAGATTGATTGGGTCTATTGTAGTGTCTCAGATTATTCGGTAAATCCGCATTGAAAGAACCCGTATTTCGTAAACTGGCTTTTGTTCCCGACATCCAACCCAGGTCATTATCTTGAAATAGATGCTCACCGATAAAAATCGTATTACTACTGCCGTCTGTAATCTGGTCGTAGCTGATGCTGCTGTTTAAATACATCACGCCAGAATTATCAATATTGATGGGGGTATCTATTGCGTCATAGCAAACTGCGTAATTGGTCTGATAGACTTCAATGTTATTCTCTGCTTTAGATATTGTGAGCGAATCTTTCGGGTCTGAAGGGCACCGTAAAACCGAAACAGGTGCTTTTCGAGCTTGCTGATTCACTGGTGCATAAACGCTTTCATTAAAATCAATTGAACGATTCAAAATCGGCTGGTCCAGATAAGGCATTAAACCAGCCAACCATCCCATGTGATAACCCACGGGTTCATTTTTTATAGGGCCAGTCTGGTTGTAGACTCCGGCGGGTAAAATCTCAAATGCCATTTCATAATTTTGAATTGCTAGACTGATTTGCATCAGATTGTTTTTGCACTGTGTGCGTCGGGCTGCTTCGCGCGCTTGTTGAACTGCTGGCAGTAATAGTGCAATTAAAATCGCGATAATGGCAATCACAACAAGAAGTTCAATCAAAGTGAATCCATGGGGTTCGCCACTGGACCGACTTCGATAATTGAGAAGAGGGTTTTTCATAAATTTCATTCTCCAAATATATAAAATCAATAATAGCTTACAAAATAGAATCAAATAAGAATTATAAAATCAATTTGGTGGATCTCTGATATAAATTAGATCACAAAACTATATTTTTTGTACGAGTGACTGAAAATGATGCATTTTCAGGATAAATCACACGCGCTTGGATCGAGATCTGACGATCATCTTTTCCCTCAGTTTTCAGCGTTATCTCTGCAGAACCTGCATAACGCGTTCCAAGGTCCATAGGACTAATCTCCCAGACCTCTCCTTTGTATTCATTGTTTTCCAGTCGTTGTTGTGCAGCCCGTTCCAGTGCTGATTCCAAAATCCATTCTGCCTGTACACGATTTTGCTCTCTTATGATTTGTCGCCTTTGTAATAAGGCAGATTTCAGTAATGACGACATCAAAAGTGAAATTAATAGGAGACAGATCATAACAATTACTAATACAGCACCTCTGCGAGGCGTTATTCTGCCGAGTGATACTTGTGAATTTGCTGAACTACGCATATTAATGACCTCGCCTGTTCTTTTATTTTGTTTCTTCTTCCGGTTGTTTTTTTCGGATTGAGGCCAGTCGATGGTCATGGCCTATTATAGAAATAATTGACAATTCTCTGGTTGAAGCTTCGTTTTTATTGGCATCATTTTGTGCTGGTAAATTTAATTGACGTGCTCGATTGATTGAAATTCCTGCTTGATTTGAACGCTTTCGTTGAAAGAAATAAGCATGAGATCCTTCAGGTAAATAAAATACGTCCTGATGAACCTGCTGATCTTTCCGAGTAACGATACGGAAAATACGACTGCCCTCGATACGATACTTCACAACTTCATTACCGGCTTTTTTAATCGTCAATTCAGGACTGTTACGAGTATCCTCATCCAGAAAGTCCAAGCTGTCAGCCGCATGGATATCAGACCGAATGAGACGAGAAAATCGATAAAAGGACGATCCTAACCATGTCGCTTTACTGGTTTCGCGTTCTGTACGCATGACTGTATTCATTGTTGTCATGCTGATACCCATCAGCACCGTTGCAATTCCCATTGCAACAACTACCTCCACCAGTGAAATACCAGGAGCACTTCCGTGGTGTGTTTTCATCGAACTAACAATAAAACGCTGCATCACTACAAACTTTCTTTGGGACACACCCATGAAGTCAATCGCACAGGTGCCACATTCACTCCATGCTGATCCTTCCAGCCTAACTCTATCTGAATCTTTTTCATTAGTGGAGGATCACCGGATTCAGTGATTTCAATAGCTAAATTAGGATCGTGTAACTGTCCCAATGTGCTTTCTGAGAGAGCAAATTTATCTACTGCTGGTTGGTTGACGTCATCAAAAGGCAAAGCAACAATGCGTTCCATCAGATTTTCAACTTCGACGATTGCAATTTGGCAATGTTCTGTTTGCTTTTGTTCGCAGTGTACCCAATAAATGGCTGGAACAATAATCATCGTGACTGTCATTAACAGTACGCCGGCAACCATCATTTCAACAAGTGTGAATCCCCGCTGAATACATTGCAGGTTCTTAGCGAAGGGAAATTCTTGATTGATGTGATATTTATTTTTCACTGTGTTAACCAAAACAAAACATTTATGCTAAATTATTCATAAGTTCCACAAGTGGCAAAAATAAACCGATTACGAACACACCGACCAGACAACCCATGCTTAGAATCAAAGCTGGTTCCAGATATTCCCTGATTAACGCCATTCGGTAATCAATGCGTCGTTCGATACTTTTCGCAATGGCTTTAAGAGCCCAGCTCAAATTCCCTGCTCGTTGAGCTGACTGTAGCAAGCGTACTTCACCTGGTGTCAATAGGCTGTAATCGTGCAAGGAAGTCCAACAATCGTTACCTTTTCGAATGTCTTCCAAAATCGCTCGAAAACGTTGTGATAGAAAACGATTTTTTGTGCAATGAGTTAGTGTCTCAAATGCTCCCATCAAAGGACGTCCTGAGTCTGTCACGACATGTAAAAACCGCAATACATCAGGTGCCCTTCCTCGCGGATAAATACCTGAAAAATACATCGGTCTCCCTCTGTACTCGAGATATTCGGTTTTGATTAACAATGCACGTAGTAAATAGATTGTTAAAAGCAGTAATGGAAAGATCCAATAGTATCTTACCAACCAATCTGAAGCCCTAATGATATCCAATGTTAAAGCTGGTAACTCGACTTCAAAATCGAAATAAATCTTTTTCATTTTGGGAATAATCCAGTAGCAGATGAAGCTTAGGATTAATGTTAAGATAAACAGGACAGATACAATGTAATAGGAGACTCCTGCGCGTAGACTATCGCGTTCATTGCGCTGTTCTGCACAAACTTCAGCAGCCATTGCCAGGGCTGAAGGGAGCGTGCCAGATTCTGCCCCAGCCTTAACCAGAAAAAAAGCTTTTGTGGGAATGACAGACGGGATCTTCTCCAATGCTTCCGCTAAAGGGATCCCACTTCTGAGCAAATCGACTAAACGTATGATTTGATGTCTCCAATGACCTCGCACATCTTTGGCGAATGCTTCCAGTACATCGATTAACGGAAGCTGCTTTTCTGAAGCGACCGCTAAAATACGTAGTAATGCCACTTGTTGAGATTTAGTCACTCGTCCTAAAAAAGAAAACGATCCACGCAAAATAGAACTATTTTCCAGACGCAATAATCGCTCGAACTGATTGAAGCTGTCCCGCTTGGTCATTGACTAATGATCTCTTTCAACAAGTTCCACTTACTGTCTGATAGATAGAAGATTCAAATGGAATTGGACCTCTATTCTTAAGCGATCCAGTTCATCAGTTGAATCAATGGCGCAAACATGGCAATAAATAACCCCCCCATTAAAATTCCACAGAATATAATAATGAGTGGTTCCACCACTGAAGCAAAAAACGTGATACGAACCCTCGTTTGGCTATTCAGCATGTCTGCCAATGCATTGAGAATCTCAACAGAATATTTTGGTCCTATACGTGAAGAGGTCCCTGTTTGGTTTGATAGTGTTTGCAAAAAAGTAACAGGAAAGATATTTAATGATTCCAGTGATGAAATTTGAGCTTGTCCTGTTGAAGCGGTTTGTGAGAATTGTCTGCAGGCAGTCCGGATTTCATAGTTGCTTGAGCTTTCACCAGTCATTTTCAATGCGTCGATAAAAGGGACGTCATTATCAACAAGTAAGGCGAGTAAATGAGAAAATCGAGAGACTGTAATCCCACTTAAAAGCCCTCCTACCAATGGTAAGCGATAAATGAGTTTCTGTATCACCCTTTGACCAATTTCTGTTTTCATAAGCCACAGACAGCCAGCAATTCCAAACAGTGCTGCTGGCAGATACCACCACCACTGAGTACACAAAAAATCGGACATTTGAAAAAGTTTCAGAGTAATTTCCGGCAATTCGATTTGAAAGTCCAAATAGATCGATTTAAAAGAGGGAATGATCCAAATCAACATGCTCAACAACACCAGTAATGCGAAGCCGACTAGAATCAAAGGATAGCTGAGTGCCATTAGTAACTGGCTTTTCATTTCACCCAGTTGTCTGGTGTGAGCAACATAATCGGCTAAAATTTCACTCATTCTTCCTGACCGGATACCAGCATGAACCAGAGCGCAAAGCTCGCGTGGTGCTTTAGACTCTGATAACACCGTTTCCAAATCTTTACCAGCATCAAGCTGTGCTGCCAATTTCTGTACTGCGGAACGGAGGCGAGCATTTTCGATTTCATGTGAAACGGCCTCCAATCCAACAGACAAAGGCAGCTTAGCGCGTGTCAAATCAGACAGATGTTCCGAAATCACTTCAAAATCACCAGAAGACAAATTTGACATACTATTCTCACTGGTTGCACTAGAAGTAGCATAAACGGCCGCTTCTTCCTGTATGCATTCAATTTTCACACCCTGATTTTGAAGCATGCTGGCCACTTCATCCCGGTCAGCGGCATGAATACGGCCTGATACATTTTTTCCTTTCAAATTGATTCCCTGGTAACGATACCAAACCATCGATTTTCAATCCCGTGAAAACGAATAATCGTTATAAAATATCACGATATTCAAAATTAAAAGTAATTCACTCTTCTTTAGATCTAGAACTTCAAGGCTCTGCCAATTGTTTAAGCATATCGGAGAACGGTAGAAATAAAACGAGAGAATAACACAAAACAGCTCCCCCCCCGATGATTGCTCCGGTAAAAATAGGAAATAGGACCCTGAACCAGCGTGTATAATTGGTCGCTTTTCTCCGATACATATCTGCAGCGTTTTTTAATGCGAGACTTAACTCACCCTGTTGATTTTTTGTTGTCAATAGCCAGGTTAACAGTGGTGGCCAGCCATATTCTTTTGCTGACTCACTTGTTTCCTGTTGAGATTTTAAATGTCGCTCTGCCATAAGATTCGCAGATTTCACCAATTGATCATCGCCGGTTGCCTCCGCTGACAACACGATGGATTCGGCAAAGGGGATATTCTGTTGAATCAAGAGCGAAAGTAACTCCGAAAAGTTGCCATAGCGATAATAATTAGCAATTTTATGAACTCCAGGAATCCATCCGACCAGGCGACTGGTACCTTTAAAGTTGAGTAACTGGGAGCTACCTGTTCGCATCCATAAGATGACAAATAGAAACAGTAATAATGGTGGAATTAACCCCCAGTAAATGATTGTTGATTCCATTGTATTTAAAAAATGTAATGGTCGAGATTGTTCGAACCGAAATATTTCATAAGCCATATTGAAGCGCGAAAGCATTTCGAACAGAAAAATTAGAAACAAACCATAAACTAGACTAAATACGATCAGCGGATAAACCATTGCCATGCCGATCTGACGTCTTAAATGAAACAGTTCCCAGGCATAATTTGACATTTCCTCCAAGGCCACCGTTAACTTTCCAGATTTGATTCCCGCCTCGACAATCACTCGATAAACTTTGGGAAACTGAGAGCCTTCAGAGTTCATCGCTTCAGATAATGAACTACCTCGTTCCATTCGGTTTGCTAATTTTGAACTGATCTTTCCCAAGCGGTCAGGAAGTTCATTGCCCATTTCTCGCAAACCTAATTCCAGTGGTATCCCTGCCTGAACTAATGAAATGATTTCTTCATTCAAGGCAATCAATTCATCAAGTTCAAATTTCGTTTCCATTGGATTCGATGGTTCTGAACCTTCTCTCGAATTCATGTTCATACTCTCTTAGATAGAAACGATCATTTCAGTACTGTTTTTATTCTTTGCCGTTTGTTAATCAGGTCACCTCATTTAGGTTTCCGTGCGAGTCATACCCAAAATTCGTCGTACTTCTGCAGGGCTTGCAATTCCCTGGTTGACTGCCTGTAATGCACGATCCCACTGTGTGCGCATTCCTGATTGAACCGCCAGCTGGTGCAATGCAGACGAATCTGCCCGATTTAAAATCGCATTCGTCACATCAACGTGATTCGGCTGAAGCATTTCTGTCAGAACAACTCGACCTAGGTATCCGGTCTGACCGCAATCAGAACACCCTGAGGGTACTTTCCATTTCTCAACATGCAAACCCAGACGATCCTCTTCCTTATCTGAAAATTGCGCACATGAGCAAAGACGCCTCAAGAGGCGCTGACTTAGAATTGCTAATAATCCGCTACGTAGTAAGTAAGGCTCAATTCCCATATCTGATAGACGGCTGACAGCCTCAGCTGCGCTACCCGCATGAAATGTGGTCACAACCAGATGCCCTGATAGCGACGCCTGAAAAACCGTTTCTGCCGTCTCACGATCACGGATTTCCCCAACCATGATCACTTCAGGGTCCTGCCTCAGCAATGACCGCAGTCCCAAGACCATATCAAATCCAGCGGATGGGTTCACCTGTGATTGGGCCACTGTAGGCACTACGACTTCAATCGGATCTTCAAGTGAAGCCAAACTTCTTGAACCCTGCGATTGCCGTATAATTTCACGTAAACAGGCATAGATGGTTGTTGTTTTTCCACTGCCTGCGGGACCGGTCATCAAGACGACTCCACCGGTCTGGGTAAGTAAGTGTTTCAAGTCTGTGAGAATTTCGTCAGGCAGGTTCAGGCTTTCCAGGTTCTTGTACTGTCCTGACCCGACAAACAAACGCACTACAACCTTTTCTCCATAAAGCGTGGGGAAAGTACTGATCCGCGTTTCCACCGCTTGTTCCCCTTGCTGACGAATTCGCCCTTCTTGAGGAACATCGGTTCGATATGTCAATAAATGTGAAATCACTTTTAAGCGTGCGGTAATTCGTGGTGCTAATTCATGTGAAAAATCAGCTATGTGATGCAATACGCCATCGATGCGCCAATCCATACGCATTTGATTTTCAGTGGGTAGCAAGTGAATATCGCTGGCATTGATGGCTTGAGCCTGATTTAAAATTAAATCTACCAACTCAGTTACGAATTCCGGATGGCTCTCTGCTTTTTCAGGAAGCTGCTCCTGAAAGTATTGGGACAAGGTCTCCTGCATTAATCGCCTCGATCAAAGATCTGCTCAATCGTTCCTGCACGCTCATCCCGAAAGCGAACGACGGCGTCAACAAGCCCCCATTCACAGGATTGTTTGAGAGTCGCCTGCACAGAATTCCAATCAGTCTTAATTGCCCCTGGCTGTGAAGTTGTGGTAGAGAGTCCTAAAACTTGACTGCCTCTCGCATAAATGGTCTTGGGCCAACCGGGAGCATGATGAGAGGAGGCACTTTCTCTCAGCTCTGGAGTTTTCGTGGAAAAGAAAAGAGTCATTACGAAAAAGAGCATGGAAATTACAGCCAGACTTTGCAAGCGATTTCTTCGAGTGCGCGCCTGTCGTGCTGCATTCAGCACTTGCTGACGATGACTGTTCCGTAAAGAATGGACAGAAGCGGCGCCAGCTTTCGCTAATTGTTCTTCTAGAAAATGATGGTCTTCAAACTCAAACATTGATATCCTCACGCGTCGTGGGACGCAGGTAATTATCTAGCTTTTGGAGTGCATAACGATAGCGACTGGCCACGGTATTGGGCGATTCATCCAGCACATTGGCAATTTCAGCAAATGTCATATCCTCCCAAATCTTTAAAACGACAACTTCCGACTGGTTCGTCGGCAGTCGTTTTAATGCCCGCCTGATTACTTGTGCTTCGTCATTCTCTTCCACAGTTGCAGAATCTCGTGACCAGAGCTGTTTGCACTGTGAGAAGATTTGTAATGGTTTTCGTTTTTGTAAAATTCTTAATGCTTCGTTTCTTGTGACTCTCAATAAATAGGCCCAAGGTTGCTGTGCCGTTGCCAAAATTTGGGGTCTCATGGCGATCCGCACCATTGTAGCTTGAATTGCGTCCTCGGCGTCAGCTGTGTTCTTTGTGACCGTCACTGCATACCTGATGAGACGATGTGCCGTCAAATCGTAAAGCGAACCTAACTTACTGACACCATGATCATCGAGATCGTTGGCACAACAGCGTATCTTTGCGGCAAACTTGACAGGTGACAGTTTTTCCACCATTGAATTCGATTCTTCGAGCTTCAGAATAACTCAGATTGCCGTTATAGAAACATAACAACAATGTCTTAACAGAATTGTTAAGATGTTTGACGAGCAAAATTCCAGCGAAATTTCTATAAACATCAAACTGATGCTTGTGTTCATTTCAACTAGATAATAACTATTTAACTTTCAACTTAACTTCCACTTAGACACTATTAGACAATAATTGTGAGATTATTTGTTTTCTCTTTATTAGATTTTTTATTAATTTTCGAACACATATTATGCTTATATTACATAAGTCATTATATATGTTGAAGATGCACCATTTATGTTTTTGGCCTTAGAATTCACAAAAGACATTTTGCGAGCAATTTCTAGACTTCCCTTATTCAATCTTGGGGAGAAACAGTGATGGTCCAAAACGACAATCCCTCTGTAAGAGGGGTTGTACTTATTGGTATGCCCGGGTCTGGAAAATCGACAGTCGGTAAACTACTGTCTGAACAGACAGGCTTTCCATTCCTTGATACGGATGAATTGATAGAGTCCGGCGAGTCTCAAAGACTTATAGAGATTATCTCCGAGCATTCTGCAGAGGGGTTTCGCAAAATTGAGTCTGCATACGTTCAATCCATTCAATCGGCAGGATCGATCATTTCTACAGGAGGGAGTGTCTGTTATAGTAATGAAGCCATGCAACATCTTCGTTCTCTTGGTACGATAGTATGGCTGGATGTGTCTCCTGAAGTGCTGGAACAACGTATTTCAGATGCCTTTGACCGGGGTGTGTTGATAGAGCCAGGAACGAGCCTGGCAGAACTGTACAAGAGCCGATATGCACTTTATGAAAAGTACGCACAAATAAAAATAGATGCCTCCCAACTAACTCCACAGGAAGTGGTCTCCCAAATCTGTCAGCAACTGGCTTTCTAATAGATTACTTCACTTAATATTAATGAAAACGATTGAAGAACCGATGCTACCCATACAAAACGTCAACGTTCATGATTCGATCCGTCTGGTTGCTCCTAAGGAACTCAAAGAGACTTACAAGCGTACGGATAAAGTGACCCAGACAGTCAGTGAGTCCCGTGAAAAAATTAAACGCATCCTTTCCGGAGAAGACCAGCGACTGATCGTCGTGGTCGGTCCCTGCTCAATTCATGATCCCCAGGCAGCTGTCGACTATGCCAAACGTTTGAAAGAACTCTCTTCAAAAGTTGACGACTGCATGTTTTTGATCATGCGGGTTTATTTCGAAAAACCACGCACCACTGTCGGTTGGAAAGGCCTCATTAATGACCCACATCTGGATGGGACCTTTGATGTTTCCTCTGGTTTAAAGATTGCCCGTCAGTTATTACTCCAAATCGGTGAAATCGGACTTCCTACGGCAACGGAAATGTTGGAACCGATTACACCTCAATATATTGCGGATGCCATTTCGATCGCATCTATTGGTGCACGTACTACAGAATCGCCGACACACCGTCAGATGGCCAGCGGATTATCAATGCCCGTCGGTTATAAGAATGGTACCGACGGCAGTCTGGATGTCGCATTAAATGCCATGCTTGCAGCACAAAGCCCACATAGCTTTCTGGGTATTGATGCAGATGGACAGACCTGTGTTATAAATACCAAAGGAAATCCTTGGGGGCATCTGATTTTACGTGGTGGACGCTCTGGGCCAAATTACCAACGGGAACATTTGAAGGCTGCCGCCGATCGACTCAGATCGGCAGGGCTTTCTCCTCACTTTTTGGTCGATTGTAGCCATGCCAATTCCAACAAGGATTATCGTAATCAGGGCATTGTATGGAATGATGTGATTGACCAGCGCGTCGCCGGTAACGAAACAATTATCGGTTTAATGCTGGAAAGCAACCTGCATGCTGGTAACCAAAAACTGACAGACGATCTGTCACAGCTACAGTATGGTGTTTCCATCACTGATGAGTGTATCGACTGGGAAGAAACCGAAAACTTGATTCTGACTGCCCACGAAAAATTGGCTTAGCCGGTCTCTACTACCAGAGCCTGTAAAACATCTGTGAAAAGGTCATCAGCAATTCTATCAGACTCGATGTGGCACGGCAGATTGGAAACCTAAAAAAAGAATTAAATAAACCGTGTCAACCCCGGTACAGCTAACGGAGGTTGGTCGATTTTCAGATCCCAGTCCAGTTCGTCAGGTACAAGCTTTTGCTGTGAGTTGAGAGCCTGCTCCCATGTAATCCTTTTACCTGTGTAGGCGGCCATCCTGCCTAAAATGGCCATCATTGTTGTGCGAGCCATTCTCGTACCATCATTGATCGGCTTGCCGGCACGGATTGAGGCGATGAGTTCATCGTGTTCAGTTTGGTACATGTTGTTTTTCACGCCACGATAGCGCCAATTGGTTTCTCCCTCAATTACGGGTGTGCGGGAAATTTTGCAAATTCCCTTTGTTCCAATGATGTAGTCTCCGTTTGATGTATAACATCCGTCTTGTGATCGACAGCCGAGAAATCCTCGAATACCGTTGGCATACTCGTAAACAACAAAGCCGTTATCAAACGTGTTTGCTTCAGAGGGAATCGCGCGGCTCCCGAGGGCAACGGCCGCGGTCGGCATGACGTCATTGAGCCACCAGGACATTTTATCGACGCTATGTGCGCCGGAGAGCAAGAGGGTCACATCGCCGGAAAGCCAGAGATAATTATACCAGTCGCGAAGTTGCCATTCCATATCGGTCATTTCAGGTGTACGCTCTCCGTGGTATTTATGATGGAGTGCACCACGATAATAGGTGGCGTACAGTGCGCGAACTTCTCCGATAGCACCTGCACGAATTTGTTCTGCTGTTGCCTGAAGACTATGATTATATCGCCAGCAAAATCCAGAGACGATTGTGAGGCCTTTTGCCCGGGCCAACTCAGACGACTTCAGCACAGAACGAACGCCGGGGGCGTCGATTGCAGCAGTGATTTCAATAAACACATGTTTGCCACCTTCAACGGCAGCTTTAAGATGCAAAGGTCGAAAACCAGGTGGCGTGGCCAGCAAGACAATATCGACGTCGCTGTCAATCACTTTCTGATAGGCATCAAAGCCGACAAATCGTTGATTTACGGGCACCTTCACTTTTTCCGGGAGTTCCTTTTGGAGTAGGTTCAAGCTCGATTCAAGATTGTCTTTAAACACATCACCCATAGCAGAGAGTTCAACATTGTTGTCGGCTTTCAAGGCATTTAACGCTGCACCAGACCCACGTCCGCCACAGCCAATCAGCCCGATCCGTAGCGTTTCTGTATTCCCCGTACCAGAGGCGATAGCCGGAAAACCAATCTGAGAAGCCAATGCCCCGCCTACCGCAGCAGAAGCCGATGAATGTAGGAATCCTCGACGCGAGGTTTGAGAATCTTGAGCATCATTCATGGTGTCATCCCTTCTGAGTTGAGTTGCTTCGATTGATTTCGCCGATCGTCCCTCTCTGCCGTGAATGTCTGGTAAAGCTTCAATGGTTGTGACATGTTTCGATCCAAGGCAGTCAAAGCCAAACGAACTTTAACCGTTCTCTTATCACCTGGTATCAGATAATCGCCGAACAGCGAGAAGTCGAACGCACTGTAAGAAGTGAGGCGCTCAGAGTCTTTGTCAGCATGGTATCGTGTACTAATCGCATAACAATCCTGAGGTTGCGACATCAGCACAACTCCCAATTGTTTTTCTTTATCTGCCATGAAGGCGAAGCAACGTGCATAATGGCGCACAGGACACATCTGAACTGTGGACCGGTTCCATTCACTTCGATCCCAACGTCCATCGATACAGTGCCGTGCTGCGTGGGCATCACGAGGAAAAACCAACACTGTTTCACGAAAGACATCGTTGACTCGTGGTAAGACAAGTTCTTCTGCCTGACGGCCGCGTGTCCATAAATAGATGTAGGGTCGAAATGACTTGTTAAAATAATTAGGCATAAACACTTCGTAGCCCGAGTATGTTCCCCGTGATTGAACCGTCAATGTGAGATCGATGGCGTTCGGCTCAATTACTTCATATCGTGCTGTGAGAACGGCCTGATGTGACTCAGTCGGAGCCCATTTCACTTCGGCCCAATGCGCGCCGTATTTGATCGTGCGTTCCATCTTCCGCGGCTCACCCATGACTTGATTGACGGACATCAATTTATAGAAATTCAAAGCTGAATATCTCTCATCAATGACTTGTTTTCCCGTGCGCTTATCAGTCAGTCGATTGACTCCATGGTAGGGGCCATCCAGACGAATCGTTCCCCGTATCTGTTTCGTTTCGAAATGAAAACTGTCTTTCGTACTGTTTGGTTTAAGGAGCGCGTTCTCGACTTTTGAAACAGTAATTCGACTCGATTTTGAATCGTCAGCAAACAGACTCGATCTGAACATCAAGGCCAAGGTGATACTGAATGTCAGCAGGCAGGTAATAGCACCTTGTTTTGTGTAAGTAAATGAGTTCATTTTATGCTCTTGATGTTGGTTATGTTAGAAGTACCACTCAATGAATGTTCCCATTTCGAAATAACGTCATTTTGGCTGCAGCGACATCCACGCGGCTTCCACTAAAGTGTTGGTCGCTGAGAGTAGGTCCTGATCAACGCGCCCGCGGAGCCAGCTTCGACATAAATGAATGGCGGGACCAACGATTAATGAGATATAAAGTTCTGGAGAATGTCGAACAATCTCACCCTGTTTGACAAACGGTTCGAAGTGTGGCCAAACGGATTGAACATAATCGTCATTCAATGATCGATATTGTTCACTGATTTCTCCGAGATCGTCAGCCATCCCAAGTCGTGTTAGATAAAGGGCCAGCGGCGGGTCATCTTTCACATCTTGCAAGTGGGTGGTAATCATGGCACGCATGCAGCCATAAGCTGTAGATTCATTCTCCAAGGCTTGTAAGATCTTTCGATGATAGTCATGCATCCCTTCGACGAAGAGAGTGAGTGCAATTTCATTTTTGCTACGAAACAGGTGGTAGATGCTGCCGTGGCTGGCCTTTGAAGCGATTCGAATTTGTTCGATTGTAGTGCCTGCCACACCATTATCTAAAAAGCAGGCCAGTGCAGCATCAAGAATTTCACGACGTCGCTGTTCCGTCGAGATTCGACGTCCACTTTTTGCTCGTAACATGTTGTTAGACTTATTATTCATGATTAGAATGTTGATCTAGATTATCAGTCTAGTCAAGGGCAGAATGAGATAATATCCGAGTTTCTAAAAAAATCTGTCATTGTGGTGGAGCTTGAGATCTCTACTTTTTATTGAAATGTTTCTTTATATTGAGAGAAAGTTTCAGTAGTCACAACACGAATATGATTTTCATGATTGATTTGTCTCAGTCTGCGGCTCGATCTTCTTTTTTAGCAATTACTTTACGGGTTGCGATGGCCATGGGCTGAACTCGCTTACTGTAAATCAGGGAAACTACACCAGCATACGCTCTGAAAATATCAAAGAATGGGAGTAACCTTGTAACATGAAATCACTTACTAAAGAGCTCTGGATGGATATCCCCCAGAGACGCCAGATTGTGTCGATTCATAATGATGTGGAACAGTTGGTCGAAGAAAGTGGGGTTTCCGATGGTTTAATACTCATTAACGCAATGCACATAACCGCGTCAGTTTTTATCAACGACAACGAGTCGGGGCTGCATGCAGACTATGACCGTTGGCTGGAGGATCTGGCTCCGTTTGATGCGGGCAGTGATCCCAATACCGGCGGGTATCTTCACAACCGGACGGGGGAAGACAACGCCGACGCTCACCATAAACGCCAGATCATGGGCCGCGAAGTGGTCGTTGCGATCACAGATGGTAAACTGCACCTGGGACCTTGGGAACACATCTTTTATTATGAATTTGATGGTCGCAGGCGGAAACGGATACTTGTGAAGATTATTGGGGAGTAGATCAGCTGAAAATAGAATACAAAGTCGTGTGACAATTGCCATTATCAGTGGCCGATCACAAAACAGAATAATCTCTTGATTGAAATTGTTCGGAGAACTCAATGCCGTTAATGCTCAATTCGGTTCTAACTGAGGCTGGACTACCAATCGAAATAGTACGGTTGCTTAGACACAGAAACCAACGAGCAGTAAAGGGACTAAGCCCATACTCCCTCCCCACTTAGGACAGAGTTTTCAGCTAATAAAATGACTTTGAACCTTTTAACTTGTTTTTCCGTTCCCATGACAACTTCAACGCGCAAGCAGAAATAAGTTATAATCTGTCTCACAAAGTGCGATTACAATGCACACAGCGATGAAATTAAAATGAGCAATCTCAGAAACTAGGACTTTAATTACATTATGTAGAGGATGAACCATGTCAGGAAAGAAAAAAACCGCATCGACAGGACTACTACATCTTTACAGTCGCGCGCTTAAGGTCGGCGATGACTACATGAACAATGAGCACCTCGGTATGAATGGACTCGCACTCCGCCTTACAGGAGACTCAAGAAAACGCCATGTCTTAACACAGTTCTTTAATGAATATGCCGTTGATGGAAACTGGCGTGAAAGAATGGAACAGGGAATGCCCGTTTTTCTAAATGGCTGGTCCAGTAATCGTTTAACAGACTGGTGTGAATTGATCATCCGTCGCTGTTCTTCACGTGGCAACATTGATCTAGTTGACCCAATCGATATCAATGGCAAAACCGAAGAATCACGGCGTTTATTGAAGCACACAGCACAGATTGAACAGTTACTTGACGAAAGCAAATTTCCGCAGCCGACCGGCTTCCACTATTTGGAAGATTTTGTCACCAGTGATGAGATGTTTGCACTTGCAGCAAAGTTGCCTGGTCAGTCGCAATGGAAAACAGTTGCAGCTAGAAATATTCGTCAAACTCTAGTTGCAATCGCCCATCACATCGACGCGACCGAAATCGTTGATGGCAAACGCCGATTTCTCGCGTCAGGTGCTGTATCCTGCACCGTTTTTAAGCAGGTTGGGGAATGGGTATCACGATTATACGACGCTGGAATGCCGGTAGCTAAACTTGACAATTCACCAGAAGGAGCAATTTCAACGCGTCAAATTCGGGGGCTTGCAGGTTATATTAATATGCATGTAGGATTGTTTCTTTCGGATACTCATCGAATGCGCTCCGGATTGGTTGAGCTACTTGAAGTTTCTCTAATGGCACACGATATTGACGAAGGGCATTGGTACAATGTCCTAAACTTCATCGAAACGTTGAACGAGATTAAACATCCACTAGCGGAAGAATTTGCTAAACTCGTTTTCGATGCAGCAAAAAATTCCCGCGGAGTTTCGCGTCTACACTTGGGATACGAACTTGATCTGAAAAAGTCCCACCTACCATTCATCTGTGAGACGTGGGGAAGAGTGTATGTGAATCGCTTTATTCGAGCATACCAAAGCTCTAAATCAAAGATTCTTCCAATTGTTTTGATCTTACTGGGATTGTCTCTCTCAGCCATAATGGGGGAGATGCAAAATAGTACTTCGCGTACTTCAAACGGTAAGTTAGCGAGCTTGCAAATTAACGAATTTGAGAATTTTAATCGCGATAACCTAATTTTGGTGAAAGGAAAGCTTTGATCGCCAATGTCGGGGGCGTAGTCGTTCTTGACATAAATGTATACGTTTTAGAACACGGCCACACTATTTGTGGGGCCGTGTTTTTATTTTTCGAGTATGTTTGGTAATTTGCAGAGATAAAGTCCAGTTTCAAGTTAATTGATTTTAACAGAACCGAAAAGAGTTTTCGAAAGCCCAATTATGAAAAGGATTGGGAATGATTTCGATTGTCAATCTGCTCAAAAGAAAGCGATCTAATGTCAAAACCATCAACTTGAACTCTGATTGACTTCGACACTCTGAAGTCAATCGGTCACGCCATACCATGCTCTTCCAGTATCTCAACTGAGCTCGTTTACTAGATTGCCTTAGCGACCTCAATTTGACGCTCTCTTCGTATCCTACCTCGACCATGAGCTGACCTATACCGGCTGGGTCTTCGACAAGCCACTGATCCAGCGTCATTGAGTGACCGCGTCGGAAAACATGATCTACTAAAGATTGCGCTGAACATAACTGATGGTAGAACCTGCAATGGTCTACGTTATCCCATCCCCCTCTGGGGTCCCACTGTTTGCACATGATGAAGTTACAACAACGGAGCACGTTGTCCTGCTTAAGAGTATTGTTTGCAATGGGACGGACGCCCTTCTGCTCACACCAATTCTGTATCTCAAAAATTGAGATCTCATGATGCGCGATTTGAAATTGGGAATCGTGAAACCAGAATTGACTCAACAAGAACTATCCCACCACGGTAACGATGGAGTAATCCATGCTTGACCAAAAAACACTGGCAAAACGCAATTGTGTTAGTGAAGCAATCGTCCAAGGGGCCACAAGTATTTCTAATGATGAATGGCTGAAGCGAGCCAACGAGATTATGGAGCTGCTGAAACAACTCTCTCCCCGAAGTCGCTTTAACAGAGTGTGACCAGACATTACCTTGCGAAGTCACTTGAATACAACAACTGATTTGGAAATTGCCTGAATTGTAAGTTTCGATCATCAATCCAAGTAATTACTAGAAAGGATCCTTAAAGAGACGAGCGACCGTGTGGTACCAGCACCCGGTCGCTCTAAACGCCTAAGACAATCGCAATAGTGATTGTTCCACCTTCAAGAGAGTGCCTCTGTAATGGCATCTCTAGAACTAAACTGAATCACGCATTGAAAAAGCCAGTCGGGCGTCTTAATGGATTGTACCAGAATCCCATCGCTGTGTGATTCTCTGTATGCGGAGAATTGATTATGAACTACTTTTTCCTTTTTCTCACACACCTGATCATCAACTTACTTCCATATATTGGGTGTATCCTACTTGTTGATTTCTTAAGCGGATTTTTTCACTGGCTGGAAGATTCCTACGGAAACGAAAACACGCCCTTTTTTGGAAAGTTAGTTATTCAACCTAATCTGGAACACCACCTTCATCCAATGGCGTTCACGCATTCGTCGTTTCTGGACCGCAACTCAATGACAATAGGGCTTGCAGTCATTTTTCTGGCAGGAAGTTATTTTCTCGGAATTTTGACACCTGCATGGGGGGTGGCTCTGTCAATTGGAGCGGTAGCAAACGAAATTCACTACTTTACTCATCTCCAAGTAAAAAAAGTTCCACAAGCAATCCGGATTCTTCAGAAGCTTCAAATTTTACAAACACAAAAGCACCATGTCGGAGGTCATCACGGAACTCCTTTCGATGATCATTATTGTGTGATTTCCAACATTATGAATCCTGTTCTCGATAAGCTTAAGTTTTGGCGATTCTTGGAATTCGTTGTTTATCTGTTGAGCGGTGTTTCCCCGCGCCGCTAATTGATTCTAAACAATTCTAGTATGTGGGGCGTCCCAGAGGCGCCCCCGTTTTAATTGTTTTACCCAAACAGAAGAAATGTCACTCTGGTTTTTTTCATTAACACTGTATTCATTTTTTGACAATTATGTAAAACGAACGCAGCAACTTCACAATCTGCTGCGGATGTCGCCACGGCTTCCCTCTTCGAGTCCTGAGCCCAAGATCGTTTAGAACTTCGCAGATTTCCTTGTGAGTCTTACCTTGATCCTTAAGTTCAATGGCCTTGGCAACGACTTCGGCGTACACATTTCGAAGTTCTGTGGGTATGATGTTCTTTGAGCGTGGACCTTGGGATGTCGGTGAGATCGTTTTCCTGGTTATGACAAAAGGCAGTGTGTTATGCAATGTGTTTGGGGAACGCAATGCACATAACCGCCTCTGTTTTCATAAACGACAACGAATCGGGCCTGCATCACGATTACGACAAATGGCTCGAAGAACTGGCGCCCTTTGACCCCAGTCCCGAACGCTATCACCATAATCGAACAGGAGAAGACAACGCCGACGCCCACCACAAACGCCAGATCATGGGTCGCGAAGTTGTGGTTGCCATCACTGATGGTAAACTACACCTTGGGCCGTGGGAGCACATTTTTTATTATGAGTTCGATGGTCGCAGGCGAAAGCGGATTCTGGTGAAGATTATTGGGGAGTGAGTTATGGATTTGAGTGATAGTTCGTCAGTATCTCGCCGAGTACAGTTATCAAAAGTTTCCGAAGTCGAAAGGGTAGAAGACCGTCTTTCATGCCTCAAGGCAATCTTCGGTACTACAATTGGTGTCAACGAATCTTCGTTTGACTGGTGCCCAGATGGAAGTCCACCAAGCCCCCAAGAGCTGCTTGGATGGTTGTGGTTCTTAGAGCCAGACATAAACATTAAATTGAAATCACAGGCATCGGGGCAATTGGCTAAACTTATGACTGCATACGATGAAGACAATCTAGACATCTGGTGGCAGCAACTGTTGGAGCAATATGATTAGAAATTATTGGGGAGTAGCAAGATAAAAGTTTTCATCGTACTACACCATGAAATAATGGGTACTCCACAGGATTGGCGTGCAGATGAAATGGTGTTCTATACCTGCACGAACATGAACAAGGCCTTGGAACTCATCAAAAAATCCCACGTGGTTCGTTGGTCATGGTGGGAGATTCAAGTTCAAGACATGAATAGCTTGGAGTGGCCGGAACATGTCGGATACTATGGCAGACGGGGTGGCAAGCTCGCCAATCCACCATACGAAAAGTGCGTCGAAATCTATAAGAAGGAAGGCCACACTTAGCAATTTACCAGTCAGAATTCGGGCGTATCCTACAACGACTACACGAATGATAAGTGACAACTGCTAAACCCTCGAAAGAGCGAAACAGCTTCACAATCTGCTGGGGATGCCGCCAGAGCTTGCCGGTTCGAGTTCTGAATCCAAGATCGTTCAGAGCTTCGCAGACTTCCATGTGAGTCTTTCCCTGATCCTTAAGTTCAATAGCCTTGGCAACGACTTCGACATACACATATCGAAGTTCTGGAGGTATGATGTTCTTTGAGCGTGGACCTTGGGATGTAGGTGAGATTGTTTTCCCAGACACGTCAAAAGTCAGTGTGTTACACAATGTGTTTGAGAAACGCTAGGCACATGACTGACTTGATCAAGACAGGCAACGCGGTTCGCTCGCCAACTTTAGTACGGGTTATGTCAGATCCCTGAGTACATCGAAAAATCGATCAATTTCATCTTCCGTATTGTAGACGTGGGTTGCAATTCTGGCGTTTCCTTTGCGAACGCTCACGTAGATCCCATTTGCGGCAAGTTGCTTGCCAAGGGTGTTTGGAGAGCCACCTGGAAGGCTGATACCAACCATGCATGGAGAGCAGGATTCGACTGGTGGATGCCACAGTTCCATTTCATCTGCCTTGGCGACAATTCGTTGAACCAGCGGCCGTGTATATTGTTCGATGCGTTCGGTTTTCCATGCCGTGATCTGTTCCAGAGACGCGATTGCCATGGCGAGCAGGATTGTGTTTGATCGTTCGCCGAAATCGTATCTTCGCGCACCTGGCAGATAGTCATCGCAATATTCTGTCAGCTGTGAGAAGTCTGCTGCATTTGTGCGATTGAGCCAGCCTTCTTCAAGTGGTTTTCCTTTTCGCCATCGTGGTGCAACGTAGAGGTACGACAAGCCATAAGGACCCAGCATGCACTTATAAGCTGCCGCAACCAGAAAGTCAGGCTGGATTTTTTCAACATCAAATGTGAGGATGCCGAGGGACTGTGTCGCGTCGACGACCAAAGCTGCGCCGACGGACCGCGCTTGTGCGCCGATGCGCACCAGATCAAACTCAGCTCCGGTGGTCCAATGAACGTGTGGAATGGAGACAACAGACGTGTCTTTGTCAATATGGTTAATGATCGATTCTGTCCAGCCACCTTCCGGAATGGATACGGTGCGCACAATCGCATTTCGCTCATTTGCCAGTTCTCGCCAAGGGTAAATGTTGGAAGGAAATTGCTCCTCGACGACGACGATGTTTTGTCCGGCTGTGACGGGAAGGTTTGCCGTTGCGATCCCAATACCATAGCTGACCGAAGGCACGAGTGCGACGCCATCTGCATCTGCATAGATCAGCCCAGCGACCAGTGATCGGACTTGTTCTGCAGGCTCAAAAAAATCGTCTGCTGAAATATTCCAGGGCCGACCGCGAAGTTCAACACCTTCCAACCCAGCCTCGCGCACCGAATGTAAGAGTGGTGACATATAGGCTGAGTTAAGCCAGCAAATATCATCGGGAAGGTTGAACAGTCCCCGCTGACATTCCAGTTTTGTATCGGTGATTTCCATGGTCATATTTCATTGAGAGCATGAGCGTGTATTATCATACAATGAGTGTGTCATCGCTGTTGAGGTTCGGTTGTTTCTGCCATTTTTAGTGATTTTAGCAATCGTTGCGCTGATGTCACAAGCAACTCGCCACAACCTGGGTTAAGCGGGCATGTCGTCACTTCATAGCTGCCTTCTTCAAACGCTCGTCTCGTCGGGATGTAATAGTCAACATCGTTAGCCAACGAGATCACGATCGTATTGCGAAATGGTGAAGATGCTTTAATTGCGAATCCGATTTCGACGAAGATTTCATGTGGTAAGGCAACGACTGCGGAATCTCTATCTAGCCTAATTGCCTGAACTTCGAGTGGCTTTCTGTCACCGTAGTGCAGAGTATGGTGGTAGCGGTGGCAGTCACGCCATGCCGCGACAAGTTTTAAAAACGGAACTCGCAGACTTTTTTGGTTTCGCAATAAGTGTATGGCTTCATTGTAACGGGCCTTACCGATCGGCTCAAACGGTGCGAAGACCGTTTCCGATTTCACGGCAAGCTCAGGTTTGTCGAGCGATCTGGAAGTCCTAATCGCGTGAATGATTGTATCTGCCAATTTGTTTCCAATTCGCTCGACTTCCAGTCTGCCTCTCAGCTGATTCTTATTCTTGATATCAATATGATTGATGTCGCCCGCAGTTCCTTCTGCGAATACAGATATAAAGTTCTGACCGAATTGCTTTTGAAGCCGCGACTGAATCACTGCGGGGAAGTCCGCGCTAAATTCCGTACCTCCAGCAACTGCCGTATGCATTGCGAACAGCGACAGAGATGCGAAGGCCTTTCTGCTTTCGGTAGATTCACGGAAGAGTAGGATTGGTAATTCTTCGTCGACAGGACCGGCTGGACGCACAATCTCCGGATTGCCTGCCCCTGGATTGAAACGTACCGATCCATCTTGCATGTGGAACCGGCGGTTAAATGCCAAGCTTTGCTGTCTCCCAATCGCGAGCTCAATCTGGGTTGGTCGCAAATTTTTGACAGATTGTTCAATCGTTGACACCCAGGCTGCCACAAGATTGGCCTGATAGTCGACCGTCTCCTTGGGGTCAGTACCAAGTTTTGCCATTGCGGCGTTGTGTGCCAGGTCGCGCAGAGAACCCCAGTACTCCGGAGAACCATGATTATGCGTCGCAGCGATGATTATATTCTGAAGTGGGATACCTGTGCGTTCACTTGCCTGCTTTCGTGCTTGGATGCTCAATTCTCGTGGAACGGAAAGCAAGTCGTTCATCACAATGGCGACTTTGGTTGTTCCCTGTCGGAATACAATCGCTTTGGCAAACAAGGGATCGTGAATTCCTGTGCTCACGATTTCGCCATACCCCCCGCCCTTTCGAAATCCAATCGGAGGCGTGATATCGACCTGAGCAACACCGACCTGAAACTCTGCCGCCAAAATAAAGCAACTCGAGAACATTAGAACGACTATTGCTGCACATGCAGTTACAATGACGTTTATAGTGGACGTCGATTTAATTTGTTGACGTAAATTGATCACTGGTCAGTCGGTATTTTAAAGCATCGGGATTAGGATCGAAGTAGCGAACAACATATTCCATTTTAACGGTTGCATGCCACGATTCAACTTCTGAGTGATCGAACGCTTGAGATATATGAAGCAACACTCTACATTCAGCAGAAATAATTATTTAATAAAAAACTTAAAACATAAGGAAATAAAATGGCAAATCTGAATGGAAAAGTGGGAATCGTCACTGGTGGAGGAACTGGTATCGGCAGGGCAACCGCCTTAGCAATGGCAAAGGCGGGTGCAGCGTTGGTCATTGGAAATAGGAACGCAACAAAGGGTGAAGAAGTCGTGCAAACGATCGAACAATTTGGAGGCCGAGCAATCTTCCAACAGACTGATGTCAGTAAACCTGATGATGTAATGTCATTAGTTCAAAGAGCAGTTACCGAGTTTGGGGGGCTCGATCTTGGATTTAACAATGCTGGCATGGATGGAGAACAGGTGCCGTTACACGAACAGGACATAGACAAGGCATCGACTCTGTTCGACGTCAATATCAAGGGAGTGTTTTACTGCATGAAGTACGAGATCGAGCAAATGCTCAAACAGGGTGGCGGGAGTATTGTGAATACGTCTTCTATCTTTGGTTTAAATGGCTATCCTGGGTGGTCGCTCTATGTCTCAACGAAACATGCCGTTACAGGAATGACGAAAGCAGCAGCACTTGATTATGCCAAGCGGGGGGTTCGAATCAATGCCGTTGGCCCCGGTCCTGTGGAAACACCACTTCTACATGAAGGTACTGGAGGTGATCCCCATAGTTACGCTGCCTTTGTCCCAATGGGTAGAATTGGACAACCGGAAGAGATTGCCGATGCGGTGGTTTGGTTGCTTTCAGACGAGGCCCGATATGTAACAGGGCATACGCTGCCAGTAGATGGTGGAGTATGCTCACAGTAGCTTCAATCAAATAGATGACTGTAGACAAATATGGTTCAAGATGATTGGGGATTTGTAATGGTTGGCATTCGGTTCACAATCGTAGCTTACTTGACTCTTAGCTTTAGTAAGATTAGAGTCAAAACGGCATAGCGAGAGGTGCCCTTAATCCCTGAAAACCTTTGATTTTCCCGTGTGGTTTCAGTTGCATTCTTGATGCTAGCGCGAATTCTCTAAATTCCAAATTTGCACACAAGGAACCAACAGTGACGAAAATTCATCATATCAATTGCGGGACACTAATTGTGCAAGGGTACCCCACTGTAGTGTGCCATTGCCTTCTCCTCGAAAGCAAGCAGGGACTCTTGTTAGTGGATGCTGGAATTGGGCTGTTAGACGTACAAAACCCAGTTGAACGCCTGGGCCAGGAATTGATCGACATGGCTGGCTTTCAATTCAACGAATCAGATACCGCAGTACGACGAATCGAAGCCTTGGGATTTTCAGTTGCTGATGTCCGTCACATTGTTCTGACTCACTGCGACCCTGACCACACCGGTGGTTTGGCTGATTTTCCCAATGCTCAAGTCCATGTCGCACAGGAGGAACTGCAGCATATGCAGTCCGGACACTGGCGATATGTCAACAGCCACTTCGAACATGGTCCGAACTGCCAAACTTACTCTCGTGGCGAGAGAGATTGGTTCGGATTGCAGGCGCGTCCCATCAATGTGGATCCTGCAGCGGAAGTTCTATTGATTCCATTATTCGGGCACACCATCGGGCATTGCGGTGTTGCGATTCGGCAGGACAGCCGATGGTTACTCCATGCCGGTGATGCGTACTACCTGCGCGCGGAACTGACGGATGATAACCATCCAGTCTCATCATTTGCCGCTCAGAGAGCCGATGACAACGACTTGCGTCAGTCTAGTCTCAAGGAACTGCGCCGGTTATTTACTTCTCACACAGACGAGATCGAAATGATTGGCTACCACGACATCAACGAGCTGCCTCAGTTCCCAGCAGCCACTGCCTAGCCTTGTTTTACTGATAATGCTTGTGAAGTTTCAAGATTTCGTCATGGCCCTGATGAAGCATTCGTTTGCTTGTGTTGGCTCTTTTTTTCATTGGCTTTGGCGGCAGCAATCACTTCAGGTTGATCGAGATTCAGATAGTGGCCGTGATCCGCGGTTACTATAAGAATGGATTCATTCCAGTTACTGTTCTGTTCCACCCAATCAGTGATGACTTTAATGGCATCGTCTCCGCTTTTGACGGCACCAATCGAGTTATCTAAATTGGTGTCGTGATTCGCCCAGTCGACGTCTCCTGCTTCGACCATCATCCAGAAGCCCTCTTTGTCAGCCGAAAGCACTTTGATTGCAGATGCTGTCATCTCGGCCAGCGTTGGGTTTTCATACAAATCAGCGGGCGTGTATTGTTCGGCGATGTCTTTTTTTCCGTTGGCGGGTTGGTAGTCGCCGTTGGCGGTTTGGTAGGGTAGATGGCCTTCATATTTTCCCACACCATAAACTCCCAATAGTCGAGTGCCTTTTCGCCGCGCCTCTTCTGCAGCGCGGTTCAGGCTTTCATGACCATTTTGTCCGAGGGTACGCACAGCAACCGTGTATTGACCTCCATTTTTGACGTTAGCTTTCGAAATCGTTTCGGAAGTAATGTATGCAGTTCCCGGAATAAAGTTGGCCCCCTGCCGATCTACATCTTTGTCTTTGGCGGGGAATCCGTATCCGCCACCGATGACGACGTCCATCCCGGTAAGGGGCTGATGAGGATGTGAAATTGAGGCCTGCCCCAACAAGTCTCGGGCCAGATCCTGATAGTCATGCCGGGAAACATTGTGCGCATAAGCTGCCGCCGGAGTGGCATGGCTAAGGGGAACACTGGTTACGATGCCGATTGCATATCCCTCTTGTTGTGCGTCATGAGCAATTGTTGAGACTTGGCCTCCCAAATGGTCCACGTTTAGTGCTTTCTTGTAGGATTTTACTCCCGATGTCATGGCCATTGCCGTGTTCGCAGAATCCGGATAGGCATGCTCACCAAAACCGTTTCCCTTATTTCCAATAATGTACTTATTGTCGTTTCCAGGACTCCAGGGGTTTAGTCCTCCCTTTGTCGAGTTGTAGCCACTCCGAAGCCGACCACCAGGGTTGAGGACGGTTTGGTTATTGACGTTGGTTTCAGTTTCTTCATTGTGAGGTGCGGTCACGGCAAAACCATACTGTGTTGTATCCCCTGCTATGTAATCCAGGAAGTGCAGCCCGTGGCCACGCCCTTTTTTATATACTTTACCGGAATAATACAGGGCGGCCGCCTGTGTCGTTTGCCAGTCCATCCCATCAAAGATCACGAGGAAAATATGCTTTTTCCCAGCAGATAACGCGGCTTGTTGCATGTCCGCAATGTTGGTGTTGTCGAGGTATTCTGCCTGTGGATTCAAAGAGTTTTCAGGCAGATATCCATAGATCTGACGCAGTGCATCAGAACTTCGATAGGGGCTGTTTTCTTTTGTGTAAGACTTGAGGTCGATACCGCTACCACTTCCTTTAGTTCCGAAAGTATAAACGGGTACCAACCGTAGTGAATGGCTGGTCCAGGTTGAATAGTTGTCTGGGTTGTACCCCCAGTGTAATACAGGTGAGCGGTTATGAAGTACGGCATTGTTCTGGATTTCACGGATAGGATCGGCAGCCGAAACAATATCGTGCAAGAGTAAGAACATCGAGGTGATAAATAGGATACGCGTGAGATACTTCATGTTTGATTTACCGATATGATCTGTTGTGGGTTATGGTTACCAATGATACTACCGCACCGCAGTACTGTTCAGCATGTGTTGCCAACCTCATGACCTTTACCACTGCAGCTCAGCAGGAAAAAATTTGCTGACCAGTTTTTCGTAGAAGGGTAGTAAGCGATTTAGATCCGGTCGTTTGTCTGCCTTTGTGTATAAATCGTAGGGATTGAATCGTCGTACCCATTCCATCATGATGTAATCCAGATCGTTCATGAAATGTGTATATGCGCCTTCTCTGTGGCATGCGTAGAATGAGTGGTAACGGATGATGTAACGCGCTTCTTCCGGCAGGAAGTCTTTTACAACGTGTGACATATACTCATCATGTCCCCATGAAAGCATGATTTGATCGAGACCACATTTTGGCTCGAATATTCCAAACTGTGTCTGGTATTCGGGAACATGAATATCCGAATTTTCTTTGAAGAACTCATGCAGGACAATTTTCTCGGAAAAACGACAACCAACGGGAAACGTGTCTCCCACAACTGCCCACTGAGGTTCATCAAACAGGCACAATACCTTTCCAAGGTCATGGATCAAACCGACAAGTATAAACCAGTCGGGATGACCATCGGCACGAATGGCTTCTGCAGTTAGGATGGCATGTTCGATTTGAGGCAATTCCGTATCGGGATCGCTTTCGTCAACGATTTCATCAAGACATTGGATGGCCTCCCAGACACTCATCCGTCGATTCTGTAGTGGAATATATTTTTCTCGTATAGACCGATTGAATTCAACTGTCTGTTTAACATGATTAAGGCGATAGAATTCACGGACTCCCGCACTTGTATCAGCATCATAGTTTCGAAAGTGTTGGTCAATATCACTAATTTCACTTGGGCTTGATGGACTGGGATAACGCCGTCGCACGTCGTGATCCCAGTCATCCAGGCTTGCTAATGGCACGTCTTTATTTGTGGAAACTCCTCGATCCATGAATGCTCCTTATTTGCAAGAGGTAAGTTTCTAATTCCTCATGCGCTTTTTGTAGTTGGGATAAATTGTAGTGACGAACGCTTGTAATATCGTATTTATCTACAAGGCCCATATTTCTGATACACTTACGGATCAACCATACTTATATTCGTAATAATCATCGTTTTCGTGCCTTCCCGGATCGCTCATTGAGTTCGAGTTTGATTTCATTGCTTCCTGATACAATTTCAAATTTGAGATCAGCGGGCACAAAGATTTTTTTATTTTTAAACCATTGAGCGACCTTTGCATCACCATCTTCTTCTAAATCCTCATTATCGGGTGAAAGATAGTCTACCTGATGCATTCCGACAACTGCTCCATCACCAGATTCATATGTCGTCAATGTGAAACCTCCATTGGAGTCAACACTACCCATAGCGGGACGGCCTTTTGCCTCAGTAGTATCGCCGATCGCGACTGGGTTAAACATTACCTTACCACCTGGCACCGGCTCTCCATTCAGAAGAACTTGCCCCTTGACTCTTGCCATTTCTGGTCCGCTACCTCCACAGCCATTACTTAAGATCAACATTGTGAAAAGCAGAAGACCTATTATGATTCCTCTCGCTTGAACCATGATGGAACCTCACTAATAGTAATTCGATAAAAAATGGATCACGTGAATCGCTTGCCAGTCTTCGCACACTGAGTGTGCGAAGACTGGTACGATAGATACAAAATTAGCGCCTCATTAGAATTCACCTACAGTCTGACCATCGTTGCGACTACCCAATCGTTGGTACGTTCCCCATTGCGACCGGGCAGGTACCGGAGAGGGGCAGGTAGAGTCATTAGAAGAGCAACCAAATCGTGAGTCGATATTCTCACTAAGAAAGTGCACAGATCCATCAGCAAACAGGAAATGGGCACCACCTACGTGGAAGCTAAAAAAGCCATCATCATCTGCACGGCTATTGAGAGGAGAGCGTCGGTCGGTTTTTGCAAAGACTTGCTCGTCCTGCCCGCCGGCTCCTGCCCAGATTGGGAAATCACGGTCGTTTTGCCCGCCTGTCGCAGCTCCCCATGGTCTTTCGAGTGTGGGGTCTACGTCGATTGCGTTGTAATACGAGGACTCTCCAATTGCGATTGTATTACTCGTTCCGTCAATCACGTCACGTATACGAGTTGCTGCTGTGACGCCGGAGGGGCCACCAGATGAAGAGACTGCATCACTGGGTTTGTTAAAGATGCCATCGGTCCAGTCGTCATTACCGGCACAAGCTTTGTAGTCGCTTTTACCTGAGCCCACTGATGTATCGACACCTGACCCTTGCCCTGTAGAACGATTTGGCAAAGTGGATGAAGGGCAAATAAATGCTGCTAGAATTGTGCCTTCGATGTTGGGGCGGGGTACGCCCGCATTTGAAATCGGCCATTTATCATTACTGCAGAGAAGTTTACTGCAATCATCAATTGCAAAATCAATTTGATTGTACAACGAAGCTTGATCTAAATAAGGCAGCATACGTGTCCCCCAGCCGTAGTCGTGGTCATCCCATCCTGTACCGAGTGGAAACATTCCAAATACATCGTGATAGTTATGCATCGCCAGACCCATTTGCTTCAGATTATTTTTACACTGAGAACGTCGGGCCGCTTCTCGTGCTTGTTGAACAGCGGGTAGTAATAAAGCAATCAAAATTGCGATAATCGCGATCACCACGAGCAGCTCAATGAGCGTAAATGCCTGCCTTTTTTGCAATTTCTGCATCAAATTTTCCTCCACCAAAAGTTAAATCACTAAATATTAGAATAAACTTCCTTTTCCGCGTTTCGACCTTACGTTCCTGAAGATTGCAAGTGCCGATTCCCCCCAGCCATCATGACTTGAGAAGTCTTAATTTTGTCCTTGTGCCACACTGAGCTGATTGTCGTCAACAATTCCAGATGGCATACTTCGGCGCGCCTTCCTCTTTGTCGGTGACATAGGTGTTCCCTCAAGAAGCTGCTTCAAATCCAGATGCTGCTCCCATTCAGCAATTGGAACGAGCCATGCCCGATCTCGTAGAGATTCGTGAAGTTCTACCAACCACGGTGCACGGCGCCAGGTTCGATCGAATTTAGCTAGATCCATCTGGGGATTAACGAGCAACTGTGGTTTACGCCCATTCATTGAAACCAAATCTAAGCAACGGATCTCTATCTTGGGATGTCCGTCCCGTGCTAACTCATCCCTGAGGAAGAGTGCCAGGTCATGAACCATATGAGGATCTTTTCCCAGCTTACCCATCTGACGGGTTGTCAGAAACGGCCGTAGATCAATTACCATCGTTTGCCGTGTCTCTGGATCAGTTGCGTAGTAGCGAACCCCACAATACTTGCCGCGCAACATCATATGCCAGGCAAAGCAGTGTCCTTCTTCTGTCCAACTTGCGTCGCCTGGGTAGAAGTAGTGACGAAATGGAATAACTAGTTGCGCAAGAACGTAAGCCATCAGTAAGGCAGAGCCCCAACGCTGTAGCGGTGTTAATGTGTTACAGAATCTCTGTGGCTCTACAGAACTCTTTGCGATAGTACGCCCTCCCAGACCGCACCAGAAAAAGTTGATCACACGACGAGGCCAGTTTGGTTCAAAGAATAGAGTGGTTGCAAAAATCATAAACCACGGGAAGTACCCGATATCAAACATGACAGAGTTCATGCAGTGAAAGAATAGAGCAGCCAGAAATGCTGGTATTCGTGTCTTCCGCCATAAGAGGAGGGGCACGATCGATAAATCGAAGACCAATCCACCATAGTTGAAAAACCAGACCATCCAGTCTTCGGTGAAGAATTGACCAAGGTAAGGAAACCGATCAGCACGCTGCGCGAGTGCAATCTTCATAGGCTGGCACTGTAACCAGTCCGGCTGCAGTTTTGCCAGACCACCATAAAAGTACGGAACCCCAATTTGGAATCGCATTAACCAAAGCGCCCACCGAGGTGCAGTTTGTGACTTAAGCTTTGGTCGCATCCATGCATCAATAGATAGTGCATGATGAGCTGGAATAAATGCCATTAACAGGCTGACCAGACACGTGAGGTAATAGTGGTTGAGATAATAAGCCTTATCAATCAGGAAGCAATATGTGAATAGCAACGAAAACAGGAGGCAACTGATTCGGTAGTGTAATCCAACCATAATGCAAGCTGCCAAGATACCCATCGTATAATAGAGCAAGTACATGCCTGACCTGGGTAACGGCTTGACCCAATCAAACCAATACCAGGTAAAGTGGAACGGTGGGTCAATATAATCTGCCTTGATCACTCCAAGCTTAAAGTATTCCCAGATGTGCCATAGCATCACTGCGCCAAACGCAATGCGGAACAAAACCAGCGATGCGATGTCGACCCTTTCAAACAGATGCGAACGCCAATCCCTACTTCGAGGGAGTTGTGCGTCTGATTCAATTGAATTGATTTGTGCTTGTTGAATCATTTGTTTTTGCATTATTTATTATTAGACATGACAAATAATTTACAATTGATTGCTATATAAGTGGCTGATAATCAATCTGTCAACATGTAATTACCTATTTTTGCAAAAAAACTCATTAATTCGTTTGATGATAACGTATGAATGTTACTTGTAGTGCTTCTGTTTTTATAAATATGTGTTTACAAATAGTGCTATTTATTTATAAATTGTGAATAACTTATGAATAAATGGGAAGAATCTGAATTCTTTGCCTTGAGTTGAACATTGAAATCAATGTAATGTTTGAAAATTATGTCACGACCAAAACACCAATTCGTTCGGGATTACATCCAAAACTCCATTGATAGTGGACATTTTGTTCCTGGGGATCAGTTGCCAACCGATGATGAGTTGAGCGAGCGTTTATCCGTGTCGCGTCCCACGATTGCGCGAGCGATGCGTGATTTGGAACAGCTCGGATTGATCCGTCGTCGAGTTGGTGCGGGAACATTTGTAGAAGCCAAGTCATCCGAATCCGAGCAGCGACTTGGTCTTCTCATTCCAGAATTGGGTAACACTGAGATCTTCGAACCGGTTTGTGCAGAAATCGCACGTACGGTACAGCCATTTGGATATTCGCTTCTCTGGGGTGACGCTGGTGTGGTCAATGATTCTAATACAAAAGAGGGTCGGCTTGCTGTTTCTGCAGAGCGGGCCGAACGTGCTTGTAAGAGCTTCATTGATGAAGGAGTAACTGGAGTGTTCTTTGTTCCTATGGTCTCAACTCAGCAAGATAAAGACGCGGATCGAAGAATTCTTGATCGACTTGATGAAGCTGGTATTGCTGTCGTGTTACTTGATCGCGATGTGGCACAATTCCCCGAACGCAGTTCGTATGACCTGGTAACAGTGAATCACCTCAGCGGACAACTCAAACTCTGCGAGCATTTGCTCAAGTCGGGACGCAAGCGTATTGCTTATTTGCAGTGGCCGGGTACCTCTGATTCCATGGAGCAACGGCTTGCCGGATACCAGCTTGCGCTCGTGCGAGCCGGTCAAGTGTTTAATCCCGAATGGGTTCACCAGGGTGATGCCCGTGATCATGAATTCATTGGCCAGATTCTTTCAGATTACAATCCCGATGCATTTACTTGTGAAAACGATGTTGTTGCTGCCCACCTGATGCAAACTCTCAACACACTCGGTGTGAGTGTTCCAGATGAAATTGCTGTCGTGGGATTTGATGATGTGAAATATGCACAGCTACTTGCTGTCCCGCTGACAACGATTCGTCAGCCCTGTGCACAACTTGGCGAAGTGGCCGTGCGATTAATGAATTCTCGTATTTCTGCACCACACATGCCCGCACGAACGGTACAACTGGAATCCGAACTCATCGTACGAAAATCGTGCGGTGTAGCTGCGAAAGATGAGCCGGCCATATCTCGTGAAATTCAATAGATTTCATGGCTCCGGATATATGCTACCTTATTTTGTAGACTTTCAGATGTTTCCGCGCTTATATCACTCTATACTCACGATGGAAATCTTTTAAACAACGTAAAGGCAATACGACACCCTTTTTAGTAACAAAGTTTATTCGCAAGTATTTGATAATTTTCTGACATACTTAAAAGTAAACGAGGGAACATTTTCTGAAATAGATTTTCTCATCGTTATCTTGGCGTGGCGGAAAATTTTATTGAAAACGAAGCACCACTCTCATATAAACAATGAGATGTGAAAAACATCACTTCTGATATCCCTTGATCTTCATAGGGTGGAAAAGTCCTATCTATTTGAGATTTAACAACTGTCGTTCAGTGCTATTTTCTTGCCTGAAGCTCTTCGATCATTATGAGGCTGTGTCGTTAAGAATAATTCTGGGTGAAAATATAAAAAGATAATCAAATTTGTACTCCGCAGTACAATAATAGTATGCGTCTTTACGGTCACTGGTACCAAATTGAATCGAGATCTCGTCTTCACAACTATATTTATGGTAAGGATCTCTTCCTGACCCGGCGAAACATTCGAACTCATCATCTCTATAACGGATTCTTTTTCTTTGAGGACTCTACTTATGAGAATCAAGCTCTTTTCTTTATCATTAGTGGGAGTCGGCGTGCTCCTCGGATATCTGGCTGCTAGTGCCGACTTCAATGTAACTAAGGCTGCAAAAGTACAATCCAAGATTCCTTTCAGTTCGAGGCAATCTGACTCTAAACAGCAATCATCTCTATCGGATTCTGATTCGACGAATTTAGTTTATGATGGTAACACGCAGTCTAAACTGTTAATCGCTACCAACCAGCAGGAGGTAGCCGCTGCTTCAACAGTTATCCAACAGCGAACTGGCAAAAAACCAAATATCCTGGTGATCTGGGGTGATGATATTGGCCAATCAAATATCAGCGCTTATACGAAGGGGCTGGTGGGATACCGTACGCCTAATATTGATCGCATCGCACATGAAGGTTTAATTTTTACAGACTACTATGGCGAACAAAGTTGTACGGCCGGAAGATCTTCTTTCATCATGGGCCAAAGTGTTTTTCGCACGGGGCTCAGCAAGGTTGGTTTACCGGGAGCCGATTTAGGGATGCGTATTGAAGATCCCACTATTGCTGGTCTGCTAAAGAATCATGGTTATGCAACAGGGCAGTTCGGTAAGAATCACCTGGGTGACAAAAACGAAATGTTACCTACAAATCATGGTTTTGATGAGTTCCTGGGCAATCTCTATCACTTGAATGCGGAAGAAGAACCAGAAAACGAGGACTATCCTAAGAATCCTGAGTTCCGGAAAAAATATGGTCCACGTGGCGTTATTAAATCATTCTCAGGAGGCAAAATCGAAGACACCGGCTCTCTGACCAAGAAACGGATGGAAACGATCGATGACGAAACCGTTGCCGCCACGTTAGACTTCATCGAACGACAGCATAAAGCTAATAAGCCGTTTTTCTGTTGGTGGAACGGAACACGCATGCATTTTCGTACGCATGTTAAGAAAGAAAATCGTGGCATTTCCGGGCAGGATGAATACGCTGATGGCATGGTTGAACATGACAGACACGTGGGTCAATTGCTGAAGAAACTCGATGACCTGGGAATTACCGACAATACAATCGTTTTCTACAGTACCGATAACGGACCTCACATGAATACTTGGCCTGATGCAGCCATGACCCCCTTCCGTGGCGAGAAGAATACTAACTGGGAAGGAGGTTGGCGTGTACCCGCAATGGTCCGTTGGCCTGGCAAGATCAAGGCTGGCTCAGTTTCTAACGGAATTATGCACCACATGGATTGGCTGCCAACATTTCTTGCCGCTGCCGGTGAAACGGACGTCAAAGAGAAGCTGCTAAAAGGCCATCAGGCAATCGGTCGTAATTACAAGGTTCACTTGGACGGTTATAACTTCCTGCCACATTTGACGGGACAGGAAAAGAAGTCTCCACGCAATGAGATTTTCTACTTTTCAGATGATGGAGATTTAACAGCCCTGCGTTTTCAAGACTGGAAGTTGGTCTTCATGGAACAACGTGCAACAGGAACTTTGAAATTATGGGCCAACCCCTTCACTCCCCTACGCCTGCCATTAATGTTCAACTTACGTCGTGATCCCTACGAGCGCTCACAGCTCACCTCAAATACTTACTACGATTGGGTAATCGATCACGCATACATGATCGTTCCAGCGCAGGCTTATGTCGGAAACTTTCTTGAAACATTTAAGGAATATCCGCCTCGTCAGAAGGCTGCCAGTTTCAGTCTCGATCAAGTGATGGAAAAATTGAAGCAGGGGTTAGGCAGTAACTAGATCTGAATTTCTAAAAACGGAACGGCGTGGTCGTTTCAGGATCACGCCGTTTTTATTTTACCTATTCAGAGTATATGGAGTACATTCCGATGAACCGATTGGGCATCTTAATATTTGTCTTGATTGTCATATTGTCTTCAGTCGTTCGTGCCAATGACCCCCTGCCATCCTGGAACACAGGGCCGACGAAGACATCGATTATCAATTTTGTAAAGCGTGCTACCACCAAAGGTAACCCAGAGTATGTTTCCCCACCTCAGAGGGTTGCAACCTTTGACAATGATGGTACTCTCTGGTCCGAAAAGCCGGTTTACTTTCAGCTTCAATTTGCCATTGACCGTATCAAGGCACTCGCAGCAAAACATCCAGAATGGAAAACAGAGCAACCATTCAAAACAATACTCGAGGAGGAGCGGAAAGCACTCACTTCGCTCAGCGCGAAAGATATGATGATCCTGCTAATGACCACGCATGCTGGGACAACGACAAAGGAATTCAAGAAAACAGTAAGAGCCTGGCTTGAAACGGCGCGGCATCCACGCTTCAATCGGCCTTACACGGAGTTGGTTTTTCAGCCAATGCTCGAACTGCTAGCCTACCTGCGTGCAAACGGTTTCAAAACATACATTGTTTCGGGAGGCGGCATCGAATTTCTGCGCGTCTTCGCGGAAGATGTTTACGGAATCCCGCCCGAACAAGTCATAGGGAGTAGTATTAAAACAAAATTTGAAATCCGTAAAGGTAAACCTGTCATCGTCCGTTTACCCGAAATTGATTTCATCGACGACAAGGCAGGCAAACCGGTCGCGATTAATAAGTTCATTGGCCGTCACCCGGTAGCCGCTTTTGGAAATTCTGATGGTGACTTACAAATGCTACAATGGACCACAGCTGGGCACGGAGCCCGTTTTGCTTTACTTGTGCACCACACCGATGCCAAACGCGAATGGGCTTATGACCGTCAATCGCGTGTAGGGCATCTGAACGTCGCCTTGGATGAAGCCAAGCTGCGAGGCTGGACCGTGGTAGATATGAAACGAGACTGGAAAACGATTTATCCATTTCAAAGATAGTTTTCTCGCATACATTGTTCTCTTAGACAAGCTGCCATAACAAGGCAATGGCTACGGTTACTTCGCCAGAAACACACGGATCATCCACTTCCGGTTGGGTACATCAAAGTAACGTTTACCGGGAACAATCCCGCGTGCGCCGCTCTCATCGCCTGTTGTTTTGATGTAATGGAAATAGACGCCTTTGAATTGCGTGGCGTGAGGATCAAGACCCAATGTTAGTTTTCCCTGATCGAGAAATTCGGAAATAAGTGGAGCATCAGGAATCACCAGATCAATCCATTTTTCACGGTATCCAAAATGAGAGAATGGAAATGAATGTGACCATTGTGTTTTCGCACCTTTGCCAGTGACTAAAATATCGAGCATCGTTTTTTTCGGATCATAGCCGGATCCATAACGACTCGCATACAAGCGAATTCCTTTCAGACGCAGGCTGTGGAGTGCTACATCTTGGGGAACCAATTCCTGCACATTGATGTCGATTGCAGGTCCAGAACCACCATAGCTCTGCTTGCCGGCAGATGCTCCCGCGACCGAATGAACTTCAATACATCCAGCGAAAGGATTGACTGTTGAAACTGCAGGACGATCGGCCAGAGGGCGTGTTCCAAGATCCGCGGTTGCTTTAGGTGCAATGAATGGACGGACCATCCAGATTTGGCTCTTATCGAGTGCAGTGAAACCATCATTTGGCAGGCCTGTAAAAGAACTTGTTTTAGAAGGACTGTCATCGAGCCCCAGATAGACACCCTTCGTTCGATGTGGATTGAAGGCAACTGCAATATGGAAGTCGTCTGGTAATTCAATCGATGGCGTACGGAGTGTATGCCATTTGAGATCACCTCGTTCAATTGTCGAATAAGGAAACGTCAGTTCGGTGATGAGTTTCTGATTCCCGTCCAGAACATAGACATAGAAATCTGCCTTTGGTGGCTTACGAGTGCCGTAGCGTGCCGCGAAGATTTGTACGGCTTCGAGGTATCGCTGTGAAGCCGGTCGATGAAATCGAACAGCATGGCCGGACGCGGCAATACTACGACGAGATTCTGCAGTTCCATCATCGAGTATCAACGGTTTTGCCGATTTGGGTATGCTGTGCGAAACGGATTCTGTAACACGATTTCCTTTCACTCCAGTGCGAACTTCAGTTAATCGAACCCCTGCACGCAACTTCTTAATCGTGGAAACATCGCCCCAAACTTTGAGAGGAACTGTAACAGATTCTTGCTTTGATTCCGCATCTTCGGGCAGTTTCGTTGTAAGGTTGTGACTGCCTCGACCGATAACATTATTTTCTGCATCAAGCGCAATCATCCACATGCGCCAGTCGGCATTGAGTCCACCTGCATTGTTGACGGAAACTTGACCAGAGAAGATAGGACGTCCTCTTGTATCAGGTTTGTCTTTTTTGAAAGTCACGCTGTCATAATGTAGTACTGAATGGTTTCCTCGCTTGGCACTGAGGTTGAGTGAAAGCCGTTGATCGCTGGGAAATTTCAATTCAACGGGTGGGGTAATTGTCGTATCGACGGGAAATTTACGAGGAACTTCTTTGAGACTCAGTTCAAACCGATCGATTCGCTTTGTATCAAACGAACCTAATTCAAGCTGCATCGGTTCGAACCCTGATTGTAATATCACACCAAAGAGTGAGATTCCCGAGGTAGCAATGTCTCTCTGCGACTCTCCGATCTGAATGCCGCCTTTGTCAAGCAGGCGTACGACCAGCCGAAATGTTGTTCGCGGCGAACTGTTACTACTTTCCCTCAACGTGGCAGTCAGCTTATTGCCATTTTCGCGAAATTCAATCGATCCAATATAGACCATGTTTGGATATTCCGATGTACCCGCAGACAGATCTGTTTGAATTGGCACGTTCATTTGGAATTCACCGATAGTGTGACTGTCTACCATTTGCGTGCGTGGGACTAATTCATCCTGCAATTTTCCGGAAGCGACCAGATAGCGAATGCGTTCTTCTTTGGTGGCAGGCTTCCAGCCAAGTCGAACCAATGACCGAGCGGCGTTAAGTGAATGCTGTTGGAGAGGATCATCAAGAACCGACTTGAGGTAGGCGATAGAACGCGGATGATTGATGCGACCCAAAGCAGTAATCACGCGGCCAACGGCATCATCTCTCTCTTCGATGGCGACATATACCAACAGAGCATCGAGAGAAGATTCATCAGCAACTTTGTAAAGCGAAGAAATGGCAGCACGTCGTGTGCTCGGATCGGAAGACTCCAACAGTCGGCACAACGCTGGGTTGGCTTCGCGTCCGAAAAAAAGAAGATGTTCGGCTGCAGCACGCTGTGTATATTTGTTACTATCTTGTGTCAATTCCACAAGCATGGGAAACGCTCGTTTGTCACCTCGCTTTGCGAGTGCAAATATAGCAGCCTGGTGATCTGTGTCATTTGTAGCAATTGACGCCGCCAGGATCTCGGTTGCCTGATCAGATTCATCACTCAAAAGGGCAGTCAGTGCGGCTTTACGAATCACATCGTTTTTATGTTGAGTCAATGGTCCTAGATTTACCGTTCTTTGATCTTCTGCGTGTCGTGCTATATAGCGAATTGCTGCTCTAACGAGTTTTTCATCCGCATTGTTCAATGATTCACGGGCCATTGCCAGTGCTTTCGACGCTCCTGATTTGCGCCGTGCGCGATTGGCACCTAACTTGATATCGTACACCGCATATTCGGCGGTGTTGCGTAGTCGTCGGTCTTTATGTGTTCTCAGTTTTTCGATCTGTGGCAGTGCCCGTTGTTCGCCGAACTCCACCAGCGCATGACACAAACTCCTAAGAATTTTATTGTTCTGTTCACGCTGTAACAGATCAAGTAACGGTTCAATGGCACGTTCATCACCAATGTCTGACAAGGCGAAAATTGCTGATGTCAGGTCAGGAACATCAGAAAATCGGTCACGCTTCGTTATGGTTGTCAGAAGTCTGAGTAAAGGTTCTACCGCTTCGGTTGCCTTCAGCCGTCCTAATACATTGACCGCTGATCGAAAATTTCTGGTTTTAGGGTCGTCTAATTTCCTTAACAGAAGTGGTATTAGACGGCGTTCGTCCATATCTGCCAACATATGAATATATTTAAAATCAAGCCCATCCTCTGTTGAAAGCATCGCAAACAATGCGTCTCGAATGCGCACATCGTCAAATCTGGTAACCTCACGAATCGAACGAACAGTAAGTGTCGGATTCTCGAGTATCGCTTTGGCAACAGGATCGATCGCGCGTTCATCTCGAATCATGGCGAGAGCATGAATCGTTGTGCTTAATTCATTTTGATCTTGTGCAGCATTCAAAACGTCAATCAAAGGTTGTACGGCGCGGTTATCTTCCAGTTTGCTCAACGCTTTTGCTGCAGTAGTTCGAATAAATACATCTGGGTCTTTCAGCATTTTGATGAGTTGCGGAACCAACGCTGGATTTGCCTGCTCATGCAATATACTTGCTGCGATGTATCGAACAGATGAGTCTGAGTCTTTCAACATCTTAATCGCTTGAGGAACCAATGTTGTATCTGCTTGCTCGCTCAACGCATTTAATGCTGTTTGACGGATGAAAGGGTCAGAGTCGTTTAGCATTTTTAAAAATCGACTACGTTCGCTTTCATCCACTGCTGTTGCTAGCGTTTCGGGTTCCGTAGGAGCTGTATCACCGCTGGCGACAAGACCAACAATTGCAATCATCAGAACAACGACAGCGATTAAAAGATTTCCAGAGAACAGGGGCTGTGATGCTGCAGGCTGACCAAAAATGCGATCAATCCGTTTTTTGAGTCCTGAAACACGCTTTAACGCTGCTCCGAGAATCGTTGGTGGAACCGACTTCGAATGTTGGGCACTCTCTGCAACAACGACCAGTGCATCAGCATAGTCGACCGCATCCACCTCACCCAATTGCAACACGGCATCGTCACAACAGTATTCGCGTTCGTTTCGAATATTCCTTGAAATCACCCAGATGGCAGGATTGTAAAAACAGACCAATTCGGTGAGGAGCTGAATCAAATTGACCCAAGGATCGCGGCGTTTCAGATGCATTAACTCGTGCAATATCATGGCGGTGAGTTGAGCGGACGTTAGTCCCGTAGACACAGTCAAGGGCAGCAAAACAACAGGCCGTACAAAACCAACGACGGCAGGAACTGTAATCTCAGCGGACCATGCAATTACCGGTATTTTTTTCAATTGGAGTCGTTCCGTGGTTTGCTGAAATATTTGTAACACACGGGCATCATCAATGGCGGATGAAAGTCGTCGCAAATTTCGTCCTCGATTAAGTAATACGATGAGCCGACCACACATGACAATCATTCCCAATAGCCAACCAGCAACCAACCATTCTGCCCATGTGAATTTGATAGCGGCCTTCTCTTCGATTGGAGGTTGTGCCATTGTGTTTGCAAGTGAAATCAAGCTCTCGCTCTCTGCCTGCTCAGACTTGATCTCTGGAACAAGTTGTGTATTTTCCACCTGTTGCGTCGATGTTACAGAACTCATTGTCAGATTGTTTTGTTGCGTAAGCGATTCTGTATTGATTGTCGAATCAACTTTTCCTGGTAATATAAAGAACGTAGCAGGCAACGAAACAACAACGATCAGCAATGCGGCGAGCCAGAGCGCATACCTAGTATTTGAAGTTTGGGCGACGAATCGACAGACACTCCATACAATAACTGCAGCAAGTGCACCGATCCATAGCGAATGTGCAAGAGTCTGCACCAAACGAATTGCGAGTGAATGTTCAATCATGAGTCCCGTTCCTTTGCTTTACGGTCTACCTCGCTGCGAAGTTGAGCAAGCTCTTCCGCATCTAAATCAGATGTGTCGAGCAGTTGCAGAATTGCGTCCATAGTGGACCCAGAAAATGCGCGATCGACGAGATCACTCAGCATCCCACGCACTGTCGCATTGCGACGGATGCGTGCAGTATAGAGGTATCCATTGCCATTGGATTGTAGGCGCCGTCGTAAGTAGCCTTTGTCTGTCATGATTCCCATGACTGTCATTACCGAGTTATGGGCCAACTCTCGGAAGGGCTCTAGCTGCTCGCGCACATGCCGCACAGTAGATGGACCATCGCGCCAGAGAATTTTGATAATCTCCAGTTCCAGTTCTGTCGGTTGTTTAGAGGTCGGGCGTGGCATCAATTTTATCCTCACTAATTATTTAGTGCAGTTTGCGTGTCGTTTTTTCATTTGTCAATACCAAACTAATTAATTAGTGACAAAAGAGAGTCGCTCTTACTTTCATTGATGGTTTGGTGATTCCTTCTAAAATGCGATACATCCTTTTTTTAAAGGACTTATGATTCCAGAAACTAAATCGAGTGTCACAAACTTGTAAATTCTTCCAAGTGATACTGCACATTATTCGTGTTGACTCCGTTGTGCCTTTATCGAAACTGCGCGATCTGCGTCGCGCGCGCGTGGGAGTTGTTTTTGCCAGTGAATGTCTCTGCTCCTGTCGATGCTATCACTATAAAACTCCCCTGAAATGGAACGTTTTTTATCAAAACCTCAAATAACCTCCTCCAAAAAGTACTCTATCAACTCATCTTCGAATCAGGTTCGATTCACAACAGCTTGACTTCATCTCACTTCGGCTCACATTCACGCCAACTTTTTCATTTGACTGCTCTGTGACAATTTGCATGATCTTTCATTAGAGGTAACACCAATGCTTTGGAAAAATGCCAATCAACCATCTGGTAAGAAAAAGGCTCCTCACCAGCACCGAAAGAAACAGTTACAAACCGATTATTTATTCAAATCGACTGCAAAATCAGAATACACTTTCATGCTACCCGATATCACTCGGGGGCTAGAGATGAAGATTCATCACTCTGCTTATATCACCAGTTCCTGAAGGGAGCGTTTCGCAATTTTATCACCAAAGTGCATCATTGAAACTTTTCCCTTGACATTCTAGGGGAAAGCTGGCATACTCTTCCCTAGATATTCTTGGGGAGTCTAAATATGGCGAAAAAGCAAAAAGTAGATTTACTGCAAGGCACATTGGATATGCTGATCCTGAAAAGCCTGCTGGAAGGGCCGCGGCATGGGTATGGTGTGGCCAAGTGGATTCAGGTGACGACCAAAGACGCTTTAAAAATTGAAGAAGGCTCACTTTATCCCGCTCTGCATCGCATGCAGAAACGGGGGTGGGTGAAATCGGAATGGGGCGTATCAGAAAGTAATCGTCGGGCGAAATATTATCAACTGACCTCCGATGGCCGTGCGCAGCTCACAACAGAAGTAAAAGCATGGTCGCATTTAGTTGCTGCGATCAGTCTGGTTTTGAATTCAAATTTGGCGGAGGCCTGAAATGATTCGAAACGGGATTCGCACACTTATGGCTTACCTGCACTTGCCACCTATCGTAAACACGGCTCGAGAACTGGATGAGACGCGTCAGGAAATCGAATTCCATCTCTCGGCCAGCGCGCAAGACAATCTTGATTCAGGAATGGATAGCCAGAAATCAGAGCAAGCGGCCTTACAGCGGTTTGGCGATGTCAATACCGTGGTCGAGGAATGTTGTAACGTCTCCTTTTCAAAACACATCTTCTGGCATCGCATCCATCAGACACTCACGTTGATACTCATCTGTGTTGTGGGTTCACTATGGTTTTACACTCGTAACAAACCAGTGGAGAAAACCGATCTTTCTGCGATGGCCGCATCCGGTTATTCACTGGCAGAAACCAGCGGCGATCTCAGAGGAACTGTGGTAAACAGTCAAGGGAAACCAGTGAATGCAGCGCATGTATTAGCAGTGGTCAAGACATGGCCAAACCAGGGATTCAGGCAAAATTCCTATACGGCGACAACACGGGCAGATGGTACATTTTTGATTGAAGACGTTTATCCGCCAGAGCAGGACTACGAAGTTCAGATCGCCACTCTTGCGGACAATCATTTGCTCCAGTCGGAATATATTTCGATGCGAAAAGGAATTCTTGAACCATTTCACTTTCAGTTAAGTGAAACGTCGCCTTTCGTAATACGATTTGAGACCAGCGATGGCAAACCGATTGCGGGAGTCAGTGCATTTCCCTTTGAACGCGTCGAACATGATGGACACGAACATTGTGTCTATTTCAGCAGTGCTCAACCTGTTGTTCGCCAGTCGAGTGCGACGGGGAAAATTTCCATGCCTCACTTTCTACCAGGTGAGCAAATTACAGTTTACGTTCGATTTCCTGAGAGCGATTGGCAGACACGTCGTTTGACAGTACCAGATCGAGCACAGGAATTCGTGCTGACACCCATTTCGAACGATTACCTCGACGGCGGATAACATTGAATTTTTATGATGATGACTTACTGCGTAAAAGGTACGCGCACACCAACTGAGAATTTGAAAGGAACGGGTCATGAATCACCTGATACGATATGCAATCACGTTAACAACCCTGGCTTTGATATCGACGGAAACTGCTTACTCTCAAAATCCGAATGTTTTGCTGGAAGACAGTTTTGAGGAAGGGAAGACAGCCCCCGATGGTTGGCAGCGCGGTGCCAAAATATCTGGAGTGCGATATGTGTATGATAAGGGGCGTGGAAAAACAGGAAAGCGCAGTCTGTCTTTGCAGAAATCTGCCCGGCGTTATTTCCCCATCGCACAATGGTATCGAATACTGCCTTATTCCGGTAAGCATACGTCTCTGAAAGTTTCCGGTCAGGTTCGCGCGCAACAGGCTACCAAAGCGATTCTAGATGTTCAGTTTTTGGACGAAAATGGAAACCAGATCGGTCACAAATGGGCGAGCTACATTGGTGCAAAAAAAGCCGGCGATGCTCCCGTAAGCCATGACTGGAAGGAATATTCTGGTGAGGTGTCCATTCCTGCGAAAACCAAACAGATCGTAGTGGCACTCCAAATTTATGGTCCCGGTAAGGTTTGGTTTGATGATATCGAAGCAACATTTGTGGATTCAACGGCAGCCACAACTGACAAGAAAGACAAAGAGAATGAGATAGAAGTTAAAGTCGGAAAAGCAACGGGGCGTTACCTATTGGTTCCTTCTAAAACAAAACAGACTTCAGGTAGGGGGCATGCTTTGCTGATTGTACTGCCTGGCGGCAATGGCTCAGCGGACTTTCACCCATTTGTCAAACGTATCCACGAACATGCACTCAGCAAAGATTTCATTTTGGCTCAGCCGATTGCCAGGCAATGGACAAAATATCAAAGAGTTGTCTGGCCGACTGAAGACAGTAAAACGAGCGTTGTAAAATACACCACTGAAGAACTGGTGGCAGCTGTGATAGAAGATATCAGTAAAAAACAGAAAATTGATGCCAGCCAAATCTACCTCCTGGCCTGGTCATCCGGGGGGCCTGCAGCTTATGCCACTTTGTTGCAGAAAAAGACACAAGTTAGTGGCGCACTTATCGCGATGTCTGTCTTCAAACCAAAGCAACTCCCAGAGGTTACCAACGCAAAGAATCGTAGTATTTATCTGTTACACTCACAACAGGATCTCATCTGTCCCTACTGGATGGCCAAATCTGCGCATGATACATTCACTAATGCTGGAGTAAGAACAAACCTGGTTGACTATCCGGGCGGCCATGGCTGGAAAGGAAACGTCTACGGCAATATTCGCGAGGGCATCGATTGGTTGCAGAACACCAAGTGATTCGATGGGCAATAACATTGGTATTCACGTGGATTTCATCCATCCTGTCGATAAACTTGCTGTTCTTTTCGACCTTGTAATTCTTTTCTGCGAACTGTTTTGACCAAAACAGAGCTACTGTAAAACTCCAGCGAGACATTGGACAAATGGCTGATTCGAATTGGTTTTTGAGGTCGCATCGTATCCGTAGAATCTGATACATTATGACCGACGGACAGACTTAAGAACCAAGATCCTTTTACGGAGAGAAGGAACGATGCGAATCTTAATTGTGGGGGCGGGCATTGGTGGGATGACGCTTGCCGCCCTGCTCAAACAGCGTGGTATTGAACCCACGCTCATCGAACGCGCCCCTAACTTCGACCATGCAGGCTATATGCTTGGTCTCTGGCCTCTGGGTTATCGCGTACTGCATGGTCTCTCCCTCTATGAACAGTTTGCCGCCGAGTGTATTGAGTGTAAACATTACGAAGTCCGCGATAACCACGGTGAAATTGTCAAGAACTGGTCTATGGGTTCGATTAGCGATCGATTCGGTGCTAACTTGAGTTGCACGCGACCACAACTCATCAAACTTTTGCACGCTGGTCTTGGAGATACCGATCTGCGATTCAATACGTCTTTTGAATCTCTCCAGCAAGAAGGAGAAGAGGTCGAGGTCACATTCAGTGATGGGTCGAGTGAAACCTTTGATCTTGTTGTGGGGGCTGACGGACTCCATTCGAAAGTGCGCACTTTGGTGTTCGGTGAACAACCCTATTATCACACCGATTGGGGTGGCTGGGTCTGGTGGGTCGATCTTAATTCGGTTCCACAGGAAACGTTTGTCGAACACTGGGGCGCGGGTCGCTTCTTTGGTGTGTACCCGACACGTGATGGAGCGGGCGTTTATGCCGGCGCGCCTGTGACGGGTGAATTTGATCAGCAGGGCGCGGGCCGACGCGAACGCATCTGCGAACAATTTGCGGGCATGGGCGAAATTGTTGATACCTGTCTGGCGGCGATGCCCGACGACGATGAGAGTCTGTTCTTCTGGAAACTTTCGGACGTTCGCTCGAAAGAATGGGCACACGGTCGGGTGGTTCTGTTGGGTGATGCCGCCGCTGGTTTTCTACCCACAGCGGGCATTGGTGCATCGATGGCGATGGAGTCCGCCGCTGTCCTGGCTGACGAATTGTCACGCACCAACACCCGGTTCCTCGAACACGCTCTCTCTCTCTACGTCAAACGTCGCAAGCACCGTGTTGAAAGTACACAAAACGACTCCCGTCATCTGGCCAAAATGATGTTTATCAAGTCTGCCACTGTCGCCCACATCCGCGACGTTGCCACGAAATTTTATTCACTCGAACAACTCGCCGGTTCGATTGCCAAAGCCTTTGATGAACCAATTTGAGTTTATTGAATTTAAAGAAAGCGTTCTAAGAATTATAAGAACGTAACGAAAATCAATATCCCCGATTCGTGCGATTGTTATTTTCAGTTTTCGCTTTCTTAATCGCCGTTTGTTGTTCCGCGTTGTAGAAATCACCGGTCAGCGGTTTCCGTTTCTGTCCAGAGAGTGTTTCCAGCAACCCAAGCAGCGTCTCCACAGTCTGGGGCTCGGCTTCTGTTTCCAGGCCAGCGGTGCGGGCAGGCCAAGTGGTGTAGCCGCCCAGGTAGTGTTGTTCGGGTGGGGGGATGTACCCGGCGGCTCCGTTAGCCAGGCCCATGTTGAACGTGACTTGGAACGGACTTTGTGCTTTCAGCTTCAGGCCGGTGATACCGTAGACTTCGTTGGGGATTGCCGTGATGGCGAGGTCGCCGATACGAACTGCTTGCAGTACTACTTCTTCGTGTGGATGCTCTTTAAACCAGGCAACCTGTTCGGCGTAAACTTCCGGGCGATTCTCAGGACGCCGCTTGCCCCGTTTGGTATTGAGTTCTTTCGCCCAGGCGATGCGTTTCTGATTCGGCATTCGACGTTTCAGTAACAGTGTTGTTTCAGCCATTGATAATTTTGGATTTCCAGTTTCGTATTGGATTTTCTGATAGGTGCCAAAAGCGATGTCAGCCAGTTCGTTGCTATATTTGGTGATGTTATAGTCGGTCCTCCGCGGTTGGGAGTAGTCCATCCATTGCAGGTCGCCGGACGTTCCCTGCGACATCGCAGCCACAAACGGTGTCTGAGAGGAGCTGGCAGCTGCGATTTTGTTTTCCATAAGCTTGCTGAATTTCCCATAGTAATCAGCGGAAAATCCGCCTCCGGTGCCAAAGTAATGCATCGAATAATTGGCGATCAAACCAAGGGGGCGTTTACCATCCGCTGACTGAATACTTAGCAGTGTGAGGCCCGTATCAGCCGGTCCCGCAGGACCGCTATAGTCGGGATTTTGATAGCCGGGGTGCATCATCGCGCGTACCGTTGTTTCCCCAAATGGATCGGCCGCGTATTTATCAGGCTGCCTCAACCAGCGGCGGCAGTGAGTATGTTTCGGTGCATCGACGACTGTGAAGCCGACCCGCGCCGGTTCGAGATTCGCATGCGCCTTCGCAATTCCTTCGGCCAGTTTGGGAGGCAGAAAGCGTTCGTAGTTGGGGTCGCTCCGTGTGCCCAGGCACAAGTTCATCACGCTGGGGGCAGTATGAGTGTGCGTGGATGCGATCAGAATGCGATTGACGGGTATTCCCGTCTCTTTACTGGCGAGAACCTTTGCCCGGTAGCAGATGTCTCGGGGGATCATGCACGAATCGACGACTGCAATCGCAATCGCTGTGTCTTCCGATTTCAACACAAAACACCGCGCATGTAGCCGGTCAAGAATTTTGTTCTGGCTTCGTTCGAGGAACCCGCCGTTCTGAATGGCGGGCAGTTTGAGGGGAGAGACATCGATTGCATACGCACCCGCGGAAAGCCCACAGTCTCCACGTGTCGGCACGATCCAGAGAAACAACACAAGTAGAAGAAAGACAGATTTCGTAAGTCGTAAGCCGTTCATTGTGTTGTGCACTCCCAAACTTTTAGTGTCGTTTCCGTGAACTGTCACATGAGCCCCCTGCCCCTTATTTTGCTTTCTTTTCCCGCAACAGCTTTGCCAGATATTCTGTGGTTTCATCAGCAATCACATTGTACCCTGCCAGATTCGGATGTCGATCTCGGTACCAACCCGGCAGGTGCCCCAGAATGGGATCGAGTTCATTGCTCATCACCTGCACTCTATCTCGATAGACAAACGGTTTCACGAGTGCGTGATATTTTTCGGGAACTTTTGCGAGCGGATACCGCCGGTAGTTGAGCATGTTTGGCCCCTTTTTTAACTCGGCCGCATAGCGGGGATAGATATCAAACACGTCGAGCTTCTCTTTCTTGGCGACATCAAATACCAGGTCATTAATCTCTTTACTGGCTTGCTCATTCGAAAAGGGAATCACAGTCATGGGTATCAACTGTGCGTTGGGATGGTCTTTCCTGAGACGCGCTAGCAGCTCATGAAAGTCTTTAGGAAAATTTTCAGTGAAATTTTTTCGCCTTGCGCGATCATTGATTCCATAGCGAATGAAAATATAATCCAGTCCGGGCAACTTGGCTGCATCGCGATCATAGCGTCCCGAATCAAACAACCGGCGGATGTATTCGCCACTCAAGCTGGAATTGATCACATGGCACGCAGGCAGATCCCCTTCCGCAGCCAGCAACTGTTCAATCACCTGCTCCAGATGCGGCCCTTTGGGTTTCAATAGTCGCGGAATACTGCCTTCCGTAGTGCTGTCGCCCAGTAAAAGTATCTGAATTTTCCCCTCATGCTCGGCTTGAGCAACTGAGGGTGGCAGAATTACTACCATACTTAAAACAAGGAAGGAAAAAATGGTTTTCATCAACGGGCATCGGTGCGAGTTCATCTAGTTAGTCCTGTTCGGAAGAAGAAATCAGTGGAGGGTTTATCATTGTGGAGAATTCCTCTCATTATGCTTACCCGGTAGACCGAATTCAATTTCAATACTGATTCGAAATGAAAGCGAACTGTATTTCTCAGACTTTTTCGGTATCCTGAATAGGGGCTCTCATCTGAAAAAACAAGCGACCACGACAGGTACGATAGTGCAAATCGGAATTTTATCAGACACACATAATCACCTGCCACGAACTGAGCAGGCTGTAACCATGTTGCTGGACGCTGGTGCTGAGGCACTCTTTCATTGTGGTGATCTGGCGAGTCCTGAAATTGTCGCCGCCTGTTCGGTATTACCTTTCTATTTCACATTCGGAAACCACGATTCGGATATGGTGCCTGTGCTTGAGCAGGCTGCCCGAGAAGAAGGAGCAAATTGCCTGCGGTGGGGTGGTGAAATCACGCTTGCAGGGAAACGGATCGCCCTCGTACATGGCCACATCACAAAAGATTTGCGGCCTCTGCTGGAAGCGGAGCCGGACTATTTGCTAACCGGCCATTCGCACAAAACTCATGATTTTCAGGTAGGCTCCACGCGACGCATCAACCCGGGTGCCCTGTTCCGCGCCAGCGAGTTTTCAGTCGCTCTGCTCGATCTTACGACTGACGATTTGCAGTTCATTCGGGTAAACAATTAATAACCTTCACCCACGAGGCACTCCCAGGCAAATTCGAAACCCGTCACGCGAGTCGGAGTAGCTGGGGCTCTGGAGACCAAGACGGACAGCACAGCGGGCATTACCGGGGACGTCGAAATAGTTGCCGCCGCGGCAGACGGGACGCGGATTCTCTTTGACAAAATAGAGCTCTTCGTGTCCCCCTTTCGGATCGAAGTGATCCAGGACAATTTCCCACACGCCGCCGCACATGTCCGCGAGGCCGAAGCCATTGCGCCCCTTTTCTCCATAGTGATCCACGGGGGAGACAAACGCGAAGCCATCGCTCCATGGTGCGTTTGCCAATGGCCAGATTTTGTTGCGTCCGGGTAGAAAGTCGACAGCCGAAATATTGAATCGCCCTTCTCCCTCTCTGAGATCATTGCCCCACCAGAAGTAGGTGCTTTCACGGCCGCCCCTGCAGGCATACGCCCACTCGGCTTCCGTAGGAAGGCGGTATTCCAGTCCTTTCGGCAGTCGTTCTGCCTTGCGTTCGCGTTCTGTAAGCCACTGGCAAAACGCGCGGCCGTCGTTCCAGCTCACACAAACCACTGGATAGCAGTCCCGCAACGGAAATCCGAAATTCGGATCGCGCCAACTCTTACCCTTCATCGAAATCCAGGGGTGTGGTGGCGCCTTGGCGGTAATCTTCCAATTGGGATCAAAGACTTGTGTCTTGCCGCCTGGTTTCTCCGCATCACTGACGTAACCACTCTCTTCTACAAACCGTTTGAACTGTCCCACGCTGACTTCCGTGCGGCCCATCCAGAACCCGTCTTTTACCTGCATTGGTCGTGGTTGTTCTCCTTCATACGATTCCCGCACGGTCCCCGGTGTGGCACCACCTTCAATGCCTGTCGCCCAGGCTTTCTCTTCCGGTGTACTTCCCATTTTGAATTTTCCTGGCGGAATGTAAACTACTTCCAGCGAGACATTGCCGCCCAAATCGATTTGCTTCGCCGCCCCCTGCTCTGGAGGCTCTGCGGCCACTACGAGAGCTGTGCCGCAAATCCCAGTTAGAACTGTCAGGCATACGAGGGACAATGAAAACAGGCAAACGACATTTAAGATCCTCATGGGATGTTTTCCTTTCAAGAGAAGACTCAGTATCGCAAGGCAGAACTGGCGACCCCTGCCTATGTCAGCAATATGGCATACCCGGGGAGCTTGTTAAGGCTTTACTATAGTCTAAGATTCTTTCAGGAATTTCGATACCACTGGCCCCAAATTGGGGCTATTTGTGCCTGAGATCCTGGGCATCGATCATCATTTTTTGATGATAGCTTCCATTTCGCGATAGCGGCTTTGTAATTCGGCGTTGCCGAGTTCAGGATAGAGCAGCATCGTCACGCCCAGCAGTTTTTTGGCCTCTGCTTCATCACCGGATTTAAAAGAAGTTTGAATAATGTGCAAACGCGTTTCCAGCCAGGGAAGGCTTCCGGCTTTTTCTGTCTGTTCGATCTGACGCCACTTTTGTCTTGCTTGCCGCAGGCATTCTTTGGTTCCACATTTTTCCAACAGCAGCGCCACCTGTTTAATGAGACTTCGATCATTGGGAGACTGTTTTAAGAGTGCCTGATAATATTCGAGTGCTCTGATAGGTTGATCAATTGCCAGGTAGGCTTCTGCCAGACAAAGATCTAACTGTCTTATTTGTTGTGGTTTCAGTTCGTCTCGCCGGCTTGCGAGCTTTTCCGCTGATTTTAACTGTAAGAGACCTAACTCTCTGCGGACTTGCGGTGTCAGTTCCAAATTGATTTGAGAAACTCCATTCAGAACAGAAAGCAGTTCGTCGGTCCCCGCCGTTTCCAGATTTTCAACCAATGAACGTGCTTCTGATGGATTCCCCTGTCCAGCTAACGCAATGATTTGCAGTCTCAGCGCCTGATTGGAAATGCGATTCCAATGTTGGATTTCCCGTGTTGTTTGTGAAACACTTGAATCTGATTGCTCATTGTTTCTTTTTAATTGAGCCACAATGTTAGATGAAGTGTAAACGATCAATTCCAGCAGTCGGTTTGCTTTTCGATAGAGGGGAGGCGTATCATTCAAATAGATGCGAGTTAGCTGCAGGGCAATGTCTGCCTGAATTTGTAGTTTTGCTTGATTGCTTTCGTTAGGGAAATGGGCAAGCATTTTCTCCAATACGTCAATCGCTTCTTGTCGCCATGCCTGTGTTGGTTTATTCAACGAAGAAAGGCGTAATAAAATATTTTCATAACAGCGCGCTATTCCAAGTTGTGCATCAAGTAATCTTGGATGATTTTCTGGAACTTCGGAATACAGGATGAGTGCTTTTGAGTATTGCAGCCGCGATTCTTCCAGTCGTGCCAGCATCCACCCTGCTTCATAAAAGCTTGTACCACTGGGGAAACGTTTTCGATGGGCTTCCAGAGCGGCCGTGTATGCCAGTCGTCGTGATTTTGTCCGGCTCTGAGTGTAGAGTTGTCCTAGACACCATGCCGCCAGTAGGCTGGCGTCGGCCGCTTTGGGGACAGAATCGTATCGTTGTACCAGCGATTGAAAATGCGCGGCCGCTTTCTTGTATTGTTTGTCCTTTAACTGGAGCGAAGCACTGGTGAATCCAAGTTCGAATGCCAGATCAGTATTTCCCTGTTCGGCTGCTTGTTTTGCCGTTTCGTTGTAAGCGTCGATGGCTTCTTCTGTTTTTCCCTGTGAATAAAATAATTGCGCTTGTTTCAAGCTTTGGGAAATACTGCTGCCGTATTGGTCTAGTTGCTGCTGCTGGTCAACCAGCATGCGCGCACGCTGTGCCCAATAACCAGGTTGGGACGTCCAAAGATGCTGAGTTCGTGTTTCAATTTGCTGCCAGATTTCTGCTTCCAGAGCTTCCTGCTTTTTATCTAACGCAATTTTTCTGAGCTGGATCAGGGCTTCGATTTCCAGGTAACCTAATTCGCTTGAAGTTCCATTGTTTTCCTGTCGATAGTTGATGATCTGTGTTGCTGCAAGCTGTGCTTTGTTTTCAGCCAGTAAAATTCGCATCGATTCTACAAAGAGGGGTTCTTTGAGATAGGCAGGTGGTTTTTCTTTGATTAGCCTTTGAATGGCTCGCACAGCAGCGCCTAAATCTCCAGCAATTCGCTTACATTGAATTAATGCGAGTCTGCTCATCCAGGTAATTTGTAGAGTGGAAGCACGTTGTGACAGAGGTGTCAGCCATTTTTTTGCGGCGTCGAGATTCACGGTTTTTTGCTTGACCTGATGATCGTACAAATCGGCAAGTTTCATTTTTGTTTGTGCGATCAGCAGTTGAAAATCCATCAAAGAGTCTCGAAGGAGAGCAGTCCCGAGTAATGTAAAATCTTTGTGTGTGCCTGATCTTTTTAAAAGTTGATTTAACTGTTTTTCGGACTGTGTTAATTCTGAAGCTGCATTTGTCAGATCCGAAATTGTTTTTTGCTTGAGTGCTTCATTATGTGGAACTGCTTTTACTTGCCAATAGAGAATGTCTGCTTTTTGAGCCGAGGTTCGGGAACGCTCGGCATTGAAGATCGGAGCATCAGTCCAATTGGGATGCGCTTTTAATATTTGCGTGATTGCGTTGTTTGAACGTTTCCAGAGTTCAGTTTGCTCAGCATCCTCGGCTACCATGGCATGTGCTGATAAAGTCCTCACCAGTTCCAATGAGTAGCGTGCACGATCAGACTCGGAAAGACGAGGTTGCGCAAGACGATTGAGACAATATCCCTCGGCGATGCCAAACAGATGTCGTTGCCGTAAGCCTTCAAAGTATGCGGTTGTATGATCTTCTGCAAAGCCAACATTGCAAAAAGTAATCAGCAGCATTACAAGGGAGGGGGGGAGCCATCTTGGAGACGCCGTCAGACCCCGGGGTGATTCTGATGTGATTCCCGATTGTTTTTGTCGATGGTGCATAGGCAAATCAAGTGGACAAAGCTTGGCAGAGATCAATGTAGCTGTCATTCAATGTAGACAATAAATATCTATAATCATACGCATCACAGACCTTGATTTGTGGGTCTTTTTTACAGGACCGAAATCCATATCTATTCCGCCTCAGATGCTTTCATTGTGCGTGGCTGCTCTGTCAACTCTGGTAGAGATACCAGGTCAGCTCCCGCATTTGTGCGATCAATGGCGGTAATTGTGGGGCTGCCGTCTGTCGGCTGGTTAAACTGAAGCTGACCAGCCTGGATTTCAGAGCAGGGGGTATCTACCAGTTTCTGCCGATCGACAATCCAGGGGATCTTCATTTGATAGCTGCTGATATCTGAAGAAAGTCCCCAGATATCTTTCCAGTCGAGCGCATCGAGTGAAAGTGCGCCTGTTGTACCCTGTTGCGATTGAATCGTCCAGAAAGTTTCGAAACGATCGTAATAGTTGTTAGAGCCTCGCCACGTTAATAGTTTCTGTCGAAAATCATTTTCGTTTGTATTTCCTTTCATCATCACAAAAGGAGCATCAGATTGAGAGAAAAAGATATTGTTGCGGGCTGAGACATGGAGCGGAATCAATTCGCGAGGTATGGTTCCACTGTCCATCACAGAAAGACCTTTTCCCAGCAGAAACGTACAATGATTTAATACTAATTCTAAGTGGTCGCCCTCTTCTGGTTTGTTATTACAACCGACGAGGTCTATCAATGATTGTGCAATCATCAATGCAGAATTGGTAAGTTCCAAACGAGTAGGGGCCGTTTCTCGAATCGAAAAAGCGTTCCCATCACAGCGTAGAATTGAGTTCACAATTTCCACGAATGTAGATTCCTTCACGGGGCGTTTCCCCATCATAGAATCGTCATTCAAACCCTGATTGATGGGTTCATTCATTTCAAAGAGTGATACTTGTTGACCTGTCGTATTGGAACAGGTCACAGTCACCTGGTGTAATCTAACATCATGCGCATTTTTTAGAGAAAAGATAGCCCAGGAATCTGAGTCAAGATCTTTCACATTGACAATAATTCCCAACTCAAATAGTTCCAGCGATCCATTAGCCACTTGAATCATATGAGTTTCAAAACCTTCCGCCGGTTTTTCGATGGCTTCAAATAGTAAAATGGGTTTGCGATCTTTAGCCGCTCGAATTCGAACGCGTTTATTATTGATGTGAATGGGCGCTTCTTTACGGATACCTGTAAAACCAAGTTCAATAATGCTTCCATCATCGGCGGCTGCACATGCAGCGTTTAGAGTTTTGAAATTCTGGCCTGGTGTACCATCTGGTTTAATTATGGTAATCGCCGGTATTTCAATCTTACGGAATTCGCTATTACCATTTTGGGGAAATGGTTCTGGTACCGTTTCCATTTTTTTATCGGATCGAGGAGCCAGAGGAATCCGTGAGTCGGTTTTAGCAACACGGTTAGACATTGCTAATTCTGTCTCAGCATCATTTTTCAGAAGAACTTTATTTTTTTCAGAGTCTTCGACATCAACTAAAGTGTTAATTGGTTTTTTAGAAGACAGCAATGGTATTTGGAACAGTTTTTTGAGCTCATCTAGATTTTCATCTGAGTTTGTTAAGTTTGGCTCATCTGAGTTACTCAAGAGAGAAGAGGGAGTTACAGAACCCACAGGTTCCATAGATGTCTTTTCGTTCAAAGAATCTGGAGTGTTGGTAGAGGCTATGGCTTTCGTACTTGCCTGCCCATTCGAGTTGACTTTATCAGGTTCAGCCAAAGGAGTTTTTACGTCAGGAGTGGTATTTTCAGTACCGGTTACATTCTGTTTGGCCGGGGGGACTGTGTTTTGATCAGCGTTTTGTGCCACCTTGACCGAAGAAGGGTCAAACGTCGGGTACAGTTCCAGTAGAACAACAACAACTAACAAAACAGCAACAGTCGTAATCCAGCCAACATGCCTTTCGAGAAACCCAATGCGTGTATTGGTAGGCGAAGTCCAAACTAATCCTTCCGGGTTCACTCCACGCAAATCAAGCTGGTTGGCAATTTGCATTAAGTGATACATGACTTCTTCGGGAGTCTGATATCGGTCACCAGGATCGCTGGCCATCATCTTCTGAACAATCAACGAAAGCTCACGTGGTAGTTGTTTATTGATTGCTGCCGGATCAGGTACCTTTTTTCCAGAATGGTCTAATAATTTTTGTAGAACCGTTCCCTCTCCGTAGGGAGGTTCGCCTGTTAACATGTGGTATAACGTGCAACCCAGAGAATAGATGTCACTACGAACGTCCACATTTCGTGGATCTTTTGCCTGCTCTGGTGAAATGTAGTCGAATGTTCCCAATGTGGTTCCGGCACTGGTAAGGTCTGCGGAAGCATTATCACTTTCTTTTCGCGCCAGTCCAAGATCTACCAGCTTTGCTCTACCGCCAGGAGTAATAATGATATTCGAAGGTTTGATATCACGGTGAACCACACCTGCTTTATTCGTATGTTTCAGGGCCGATGCCACCTGCAGGGCATAGTTTACCGCTTCCGCTGATGGCAGAATACCCCGTGACTGAATAATCTCTCTTACATTCGTGCCTTTAACATATTCAAAGGCGATGAAGTTTAATCCCTGATCTTCTCCAATATAAAATACACGTGAGATATTTTCATGATCTAAACGCGCTGCTGACTTAGCCTCATTTTGGAAGCGTTTGACCGATCCTGGATCCTTCGATTGCCCCGGACTGAGTACCTTCAAAGCAACGACCCGGTCCAGCCTTGTATCGATCGCACGAAAAACAGCTCCCATGCCTCCACGGCCGATACGCTCCCGAATGATGAAATGTTCTAATTTCATTCCTGAAGGATTTGGAGTTTCCGTTTGTCCGTCGGTATCAGCATTGATGGGTGGGAATAATCGATTCCAAACTGAGGAGCGCGCAAAGTTCTGCTGTGCGTCACTTTTGTCTTGGTTAGCCGTATGGCTCAGAGTCTGATCGAGTGGACTGATAATCGTCTCAGGCCCGTCCGTTTCAGGAGCAGGGCGCGCAAAAAATTCAGGCAATGATTCCTGATTTGTAATTGTGCGCTCAGATTTTGACTCGGAACTCATGATTAAAAGTTCACTTTAAAAAGCTTTGATACGATGTGTGAAATGATATCGAACTTCAATTTGTGCTAGCAACAGCTTAATCCGAATTCACGTCGATTGTTCGGAACAAATCTCAGATACTTACGTATAATATGATCTTTGAAATACTCTCGATGAGCACATTACCAAGATTAAAATACTTAAAGCTTTAATTCATATGAACTTAGCGGTCTAGAATGGCATCAGAAGTCATTCTGTCAGAATTTGAAAAAAGAAGGGAATTATGATAACCGAAAAGTATTTAATCTTTGTAAACAATATCTACTTATATAATACGCGCTATAGAGCCGAGACGTTCGGAGAAAAGTTCGAATTCCATGATTTTCACCGAATTTTATGACTCAGCACGATAGTGAATGCCTTTGGGGATGATTGGTGTTTCTGGTCGATAAGTGAACCCAATGCAATTGCAGGAAAAAATGCTCGAGTCGTAAGCTGCTTAAAGATCAGAAACGGAAACAGATCATCTACTTTAAAATTCGATAATCTTCGTTTCGTATTCTTTTTTGAGGCCAACTTGATCAATTTTCAGACCAAAGTTTTCTCCGATTTTTACGGCCTCGCCCTGACAATAGATCTCATTGTTAATGTATAAGTCCAAGGGATCTTCGCAGGCTTTATCAAAAGTAATGAGTGAGCCGGGACAGATAGAGAGGAGTTGGCTCATCTCTATTTTTTTTGTTGCCAGTGTTACAATCGCTTGCACAGGCAATTTGCTGATTCGGTTTAACGGATTATTGCTCGAATTTGGTGTAGAAGTGTCGCTCATAGGTGGAGGGGGACTTGTAGATGAAGCGGCTTGTGGAGGTTCTGGATCTTCTTCTGCTTCCGCAGAATCTGCAACTGGCGGTTTCGTCAGTGGCCAAATTACAGGGATCACAGCGCTCGGGCTCTGGCCGTCGGTTTCATCTTCTTTGAATAAATTAACCCGCAGTAATGCTGCCCAGTCATTGGGAACACCTTGCGAGACTTCTGCTAATAAACTCTCGACATGGTAAGTTTTAAATTCTTCAACGTCACCTAAATCCATGGGGATCAGGTTCATTGACCATTCTAGAGACAATGTTTGTAGACGGGAGGATTGTGAATCTCCAGGATTTGAATACCAGTCCGGCAAAGGAATATCGGCGGGGATGAGCCCTACCATTGCTTCCTCACCAATCCGAAACAAGGCAACCAAACCGGGGCCCTGAAATACTGGATCCAATTCATCTGGAGACCAAACGCCGGATTCTCCCAATTCCAGCCGATAATTGAAATCGAAACACTGGTTGAAAGAATCAGAAAGTGCAGGCATACTTTCACCAGCAAGGGCAAAAATCGCTTCTACATTTTCCTGGCTAAAGCCCGCCATATTTTACTATTTATGTCCCGAAAATGATAATTTGTTCATTTGAAGAAGTACTTTGCAATCCTCAAAAATGAATCCTACTTAAGTCTCTCAATCGACCACATTAAATTTAGTTCTTCACTCTAAATCGGCAAACTTCGCTTATTCGGAAAAGATTGACAATTTTCCGAGTGAGGGTGAGGATAGTTTAATCTTTCAGGACTTAGCTCACGTTCAGATCAGTGTGTACAGATAACGAAAATCCTGAATCAAACTTATAAGAGTGAGGTGAAACCATGCAGTGCCACGAAGTCGATTATGAGATATTTGGTTCTGATATGCAGATTGTGGAAATCGTACTGGATTCAGGTGAATCGGTCGTTGCAGAGGCGGGGAGTATGAATTACATGGAAGAGGGGATTCGTTTTGAGACCCGCATGGGAGATGGCTCTGTCCCCAACGATGGTTTTTTCGGCAAAATTTTTAAAGCAGGAAAACGAATGCTGTCTGGTGAGTCATTATTCATGACTCACTTTACGAATGATGCACCACTTGAACAGCGAGTGGCATTTGCTGCGCCCTATCCAGGAAAAATTATCGCAATTGATATGAATAAAATCGGAGGTTCGCTTACCTGTCAGAAAGATTCTTTTCTCTGTGCCGCATTAGGTACTGAAGTGACAATGGCGTTTACTCAACGACTGGGAACCGGTTTCTTTGGGGGAGAAGGTTTCATCCTCCAGCAACTTCGAGGCGATGGTATGGCGTTTGTGCATGCCGGAGGAACTGTGATAAAAAAGAAGCTGGCGGGAGAAACGTTGCGAGTGGATACAGGTTGTATTGTCGCATTCACTGGAAGTATTGACTACAACATTGAGAGGGCTGGAAATTTAAAATCGATGGTCCTGGGGGGCGAAGGCCTGTTTCTGGCAACCTTAAGAGGACATGGAACAGTGCTGCTGCAGAGTCTTCCCTTCTCTCGGTTGGCAGATCGTGTCTTGGCTCATGCCCCATCCGCCGGTGGTTCTTCTGTTGGCGAAGGTTCTGTTATAGGAGGGTTAGGTGATTTATTTGGTGATCGCTAAATGCTTATAAAGTATCAAGCATTGGTTTGATCGATGCAATAGGAGTGAATCAATGAGAGGCAGAATCTTCAATCATAGTCGTAAGAAGGGGCGGTTCATTTTCCTTTCTCTGGGAATCATTTTTATGGGGACAGGTTACTTCATCGCTTATCACATCGGGCTACCTCTTATCAAAGAAGCGAAAGCTAGTACAAGCTGGCCCACAACAACCGGAGTAATACAAAATTCAAAAGTGAAAGTTCATCGTAGCAACGACTCTAACTCTTCAACTTATTCCGCTGAAGTAATCTATCGATATCAGGTCGAGCAAAATGAATTCCAGTCTGAAACAGTCTGGTTTGGTGGTGATATTTCGACGTCCAATCGATCTATGGCACAAGAAACGGTAAAGAAATATCCAGCGAAAAAACAAGTGACGGTGTACTATAATCCCAATAAGCCTGCTACGGCTGTGCTCGAACCCGGCGTGTTTACGATGACTTATTTCTATTACATTTTTGGTTGGCTGTTTTTGGGAGTTGGTATTCTCAGTACAGGTATTCCGCTCTTTCGCACACTCTTTCGCATCATAGTTGGAAACCGTTAACCTCAATGCAGAGTTGAAGAGTCTTCAGGGGCATTTGCAAAGCGTCGAATCGCTATGGTTAATTGAAACGTACGCTGGAACTCTGCTTCGGCAAATTTTGCAGAATCGCAATGCGGATCTTTCAGATCTGCAATCTGATCTTGCTGAAAATAAAAATCTCTGATAAATAGCGTTTCCTCTCACGTATCTCATTCTCTCAATGGTTGTTCCAATATGTCTCACTTGAGCGTACTTTTTGCGCCACGTCAGGTTCTGATTGCGGTTGTGTTTCTGATATTGCCCTACTTTGCCATGGGCTGTGCGACTACACCTTATGCATATCAGACAAACGTGATTTCGCATCCGGAAATGGCTTTCGAGGATGGTGAGTCACAATTCGAGCGCGGGAAACCCAAGCCAATCTTGGATGGCATTGGCTGGGTCGTGGGAATTCCTGGAAAAATTCTTCTCTGGGATCGTCGCATTGACAATCATCATGTTTCTGAGGAGACAGAAGTCGCACTTGCTGAGTATCTTGACAAGAATGGCCTGGATCAGGTTAAAGTTCGAATCAATGAATACGATCCACTGGGAGAGTGGAGGCGGCTACGAAAAAATAAATCTGTTAGCTGGGGTTGGCGATATACGGCCGGAACACTAACGGCCCTGCATTATACATTACTCCCAGGTCGCATTATCGGTGGTGATAATTACAACCCGTTTACCAACACGATTAATCTTTACTCAGATCATGCAGCAGTTGCCTTGCATGAAGGGGGGCATGCCAAAGATTTTGCCTCGCGAAAATACAAAGGAACCTATGCAGTGGCAACAGCTCTGCCCGTGTTATCGCTTTGGCCAGAGGCGATTGCGACTAATGATGCGCTCGGTTATCTACGTGCAGAAGAAGATTACGAAGGTGAAGAGGAAGCCTATCGTGTGCTCTACCCTGCATATGCAACTTATGTCGCAGGTGCTGCTTCACCCTTGCTGTCTTATGGAGATTCAGTGATCACAGCCGGCGCGGTGATTCCAGGTCATTTATTGGGACGCTGGAAAGCTCATGAAGTGAAACAGGAGCAGCTTGCACGACTTTCTTCTCGGCCAGCGATTCAGCAGGTCTCATCTGAAGGTAATGAATTTCAGCAAGCGCAGGATACCGATGAACCAAGCGTAGTTCAGCATATTCATTTCGAAAACGAATCAGAGTAATGAAGCTAACAGGATGCTATCGCTTTGTGGTGGGAAGGGCGGGTGAGCCTTCCAGTGTTGTAAGTCGTTCGTGCGGTTCATTGCAAAGAGGATAGCTGCTGGTAGAGGAAGAAAGAATGTCTGCTAAAGACGTTTCAGAAAAAGCAGTTTCTGTTTCCCGCATTGCATCGTCTAGCTTGCGATGCAATGGACATAAATTTGCGCCATGACCTTTGAGCCCAAGTGGACACGTTTTGATTCTGCAAATCGGATCGACTGCGTTGACCACTTCCAGTAGATTCAATGCATCAGGTGTCTTTACCAGTGATATGCCTCCACCAATGCCTCTTTGCGAATGTACGATTTGGGACTGACGCAGGCTTTGTAATACTTTCGAAAGATATGCTTGAGGGACTTTGGTGGCTTTCGCAATTTGCTCTGTTGTGCACGGATTTGGAGACTGGTCCGCTAAATGAACAATCGCTCTGAGTGCATATTCAACTGTCTGAGAAAACATAAGCAAAGTCCTTGGAAATGACAACTGGACATTGATGTCTATTATTGTGTCTGCTATTCTGCGTAGCAATGATATTTTAGTAATAGGGAAAAAGTTTAGATATTTATTTAGTCGCTCTTCTTCATTACAGGATTCAAAATGAAACACATCGACGAGGCTAAGCTGGAAAACGACCTGTTATACCGATTTCAGTATCTCACCGAATTTATTGGTGTGAATGAAGATGATTTACAGGCAATCCATTCCGCAGCTGATGCGATCGCACCTTTGGTTCCTACTTTAGTTGATGCTGTTTATGACCAACTTTTTAAATATGATTGCACAAAACGTCATTTTGTGCCACGCCAACACGGTTATGATGGTGAAATTCCTGAAAGCATTGAGACACTGACTCTCGATCACGAAATGATTCAATTTCGTAAACAGCATCTCGGACGCTATCTGGAAGCTTTGGTGACAAGACCTTACGACGAGAAAATGGTGCAATATCTGGATATGGTAGGCAAGATTCACACTCCCAAAGCAGGTAGTAAAGAATTGAATGTACCACTAGTACAGATGAATGCCCTCATGGGATTTGTTTCGAATGCGTTAGTCAGTACACTTCTCGGCCTGAATCTGGATCGGGAAACCGAAGTCAAAACTCTAGCGGCATTCAACAAATTACTCTGGATTCAGAATGATTTGATCACTCGTCATTATCAGGCATAACGATTTCAGGGGAATCGGATTACGGACGGAGATCGACGCAGGCGACGTTTCCGGATGAGTCCCGACAATAGACGAGTCCGTTACATAAGACAGGGACTGTCCAGCATTGGTGATCGAGGACTTTAAACCGGGAAATTTCCTGGTATGACTCTGGAGAAGCTTTTGCTATCACCAAAGTTCCTTCATCCGACAGAATGATAAGCTTGCCATCTGCAATCAGCAAAGAGCCACAGCCAAATCCCGCTTCCCGCCATTTCATTTTTCCCGTTTGTTGATCAATGCAGGTTAAGCGTACGATGCGCCCTAAATTAGAGTTGCCGTTCATTCCATAAAAATGTTTTTGATAGAGCACGCTATTGTTGAAATGATTTTTCATATCGCGATTTGTATAACGGGTTTTTAATTGTAGATTATCGAAATCAAACAATGCACACCCTTTTCCATAACCCGAAGAAATAAAGATACTCTTTCCATCAATGATAGGAGTTGTGGAATTAGTAGCAAAAGGTGAAGGCCAGTCGAAGGTCGTTACTTCTTTTCCATCGTCGGCACGCGTTATCGTCAAGCATTCATTGTTCAGCAGAGCTATATAAGTCGTTCCATCGATTTCGAAAGCTGTCGGTGTTCCATAACCGGGCATATGCGGCGTCGATTTCCAGAGTTCGACTCCCGTTTTTTTATCGAGGGCGACGAGTCGGCCTGCTTCGACAATCAGTTTGTCTCCGAGAACCAGAGGCGAACAAGTGAAACCCCACTCGGGAACTTTCATTTGATAAGCTTCGGTCAATCTTTTTTGCCAGACGATGTTACCTGTCTGGATTTCAAAACAGAGTAGGTTTCCATCTCGACTGTTCGTATAGAGAAACTCTCCATCGATGGTCGGGGTTGCACCAGGACCTCCTGCATTCAGGCGATTGACCAATTCAGCAGGGTAGGTATGTTTCCAAATCTCTTTTCCGGTCTCTGCATCCAGACAAAAGACTGTTTCATTCCCCGCTTTATGTCCCATGGTATAGATGCGGCCGTTGGCTGCAGAAATCGAGCTATAACCCGTTCCCACGTTTCCACGCCACAGGACAGTGGGTGGTTTTTGCGACCAATCCGCACGCCAGTTTGTTTCTGGTGAGATACCGTTGTAGTCAGGTCCGAGCCAGTTTGGCCAGTAACCGGTCTTTGAATTTTGTTGACTGACAAACTGAGCATCATTAAATGAAACTTCGACCACAGTCACAGGGTCAGCCTGTGCTTTTAGGATTTCCTTCTTTGTGGAATCTACTTTAATGGTCGACTGAGTAGAATCACTACAGGCTGCCATGAGCGTGCCCACGACAATTAAGCAAAGCAGAGTGACGGACTTCATTTGGTTCTCCTTGATGATCGTCACCCTATTATGAGCATTCTTTGATTATTGGGGAATGTCAACTTTGATACGCAGGTCTCTCAATTGATGTGGATCTACTGCTGAGGGAGCACCACTCAATAAGTCAGCTGCTTTTTGTGTTTTAGGGAACGCAACTACGTCACGGATGTTATCATTCCCGCATAAAATCATCACAAGTCGATCCAGTCCCAGGGCTGCTCCTGCGTGAGGTGGTGCACCATATCGCAGAGCCTGCAACAGAAAGCCGAATCGTTCTTCCGCTTCTTCGGCAGAAATGTCCAGCAGATCAAAGATTACCTGTTGGACACTCTGGTCATGCACACGAACACTGCCGCTCGCCAATTCATAACCATTCATGACCAGGTCGTATGATTGTGCCCGTACCTTGGCAGGGTCACTTTTGAGATACTCAAGGTCTGCTTCCACTGGTTGACAGAAGGGATGATGTTCCGCCTCCCAGCGCTTCTCATCTTCATTGTACGAAAATAGAGGAAAGTTCGTTACCCAGCAACATTTGATATCGTTGGGATCATATAGTTCCAATTCTTTCCCCAAGCGATTTCGTAACGCCGCTAGAGCCGCTGATGTCACAGTACATTGATCGGCGACGAAAAACAGCAGATCGCCTACTTCGGCTTGCATGGCTTCCATAATCTTCTGTTTGTCAGCTTCAGAAAAGAATTTTGCGATGGGTGAGTGCAGGCCCTCATCTGTGACCTTGAAGAAAGCCAGCCCTTTGGCACCGTATTCCCCTGCAAATTCTGTGAGGCCATCGATGTCTTTTCGGCTGTAACGGTCAGCTGCTCCCTTGGCATTCAGACCACGTACACGGCCACCCGCTTCCATGGTTTTCTTGAAAACGGCAAAGTCGCAAGTTTGAGCAATTTCAGCAATGTCCACCAGCTCCATGCCGAATCGTAAATCGGGTTTGTCTGAACCATATTTTTCCATGACATCTTGATAGTCATAACGAGGCAATGGCCGTTCTGTTTCCTCATCTCGCAGATCTTTCACTAATTTGCTAATCAGACCATCAATCAACGAAAGAATGTCTTCCTGATCGACAAACGCCATCTCCAGATCGATTTGTGTAAACTCCGGTTGTCGATCAGCGCGTAAGTCTTCATCTCGGAAGCAACGTGCAATTTGGAAATAACGGTCATAGCCGGAAATCATTAGAATTTGTTTGTAGATCTGTGGAGATTGAGGTAAGGCATAAAAACTACCTTCATGGACACGACTGGGGACCAGATAGTCGCGAGCCCCTTCCGGAGTGCTTCGACCGAGGATAGGAGTTTCGATTTCGAGAAATTGATGCTCATCAAAATAGTCGCGTGTTAACTTGGTGAGGCGATGTCTTATTTGCAACGCTTCCTGCAGACGCTCACTACGAAGATCGAGGAAACGGTAGGTCAAACGAAGTTCTTCGTTGGGCAGTTCGGTTGTCCCTGGTTCAAACGGTGGTGTTTTGCTTTTATTAAGAACTTTGAGCTCATGCCCGCGCACTTCAATTTTACCAGTTGCCAGCTTTGGATTTTCGCGATCATCTCGTAAAACGACTTCTCCTGTCACCTGAATCACATCTTCTGCACGCAGGGAACGCGCCAGTTCATGCATTGCAGCATCACGATCGGGATTAAATACGATTTGTGTGATTCCGTAGCGGTCTCTCAGATCGATGAAAGCCAGGCCTCCATGATCACGACCTCGAATTACCCAGCCTGCGAGAGTCACTGACTGCCCAACATGGTCTAATCTCAATTCTCCGCAGGTATGTGTTCGTAACACCGTAGTAAGTCCTTGTTTAGAAAGCGTTTTTTCCAAAATAATGTCTGTTTTGGCGGATCCAACCTGATTGATGGAACGATCTGACTCAAAAGTCGATTTCCGCAATTTATATCGGGAGAGATGGTCCCTCATAAATCTTTGCCTCTTGGTATCGCGAGATCCCAGATGAATGTCCGAGGTCCTCTATCAGCTTTTGAAACCAAAAAATCGGTGGTGCTGATCTTATTGGAGCGGGGAACGAGTCGCAATGAATAGAATGATCGTACCCTCATCTCGGCAGGTATCTTTTTCTGTTATGTCCGATTATTCAGACCAGAAAGCGAATTAATCACCGGTGAGGGTTGTTTTGTTCACTTATCTGCGGCTGCGCCAACGACGAAACAGCCTTCGACTCCGTCTTTCCGGACAGCAGTTACAATCATTGCTGTTACCAGCAGCTGTTGCAGGAATCGGTTCGATGCGATTTTCTTTTTCTTCATATGGTGCAGTGACAATGTTCTTTGATGAGGATTGCTTATTTACATTTTTGGAGGTAACTGCTTTCTTCTGAGTCACCTTCAGGAATTGCTGATATGCGGCCGCCACTTGTCCTTGTTGGGTATTACCTGAGTGAATATAAATTCCATACTTCAGATTCAATTTTTCTCCCGCTTTGAGATGCTTCGGATCTATCGGCTGTTTCTTGTTCGTGTAAGCATGATCGCCAAACGGACTGATAGTAAATAGCCCGTAGTTACGCACATGATAACGAGACTTTTTATAGTTTTGAGGAGAGTCCATCAGCGTGACTCCATAGACTTTGTCATTCAGCGGGCCATAGTAGTCAATCCACTCGGTTGGTTTGCCCCAGTTGTCCTTAGTACCTTTGATGCCTGTATTATTTTCTACACTGCCTTCCTCTTTTTCCCGCATCCCATTAGGCAGGCGAATGCCAAACAAGCCTTCTTTCGTATCTTCAAAGACAACAGGTTTAGCACCGGCAGTAAATGTGATGTTATAAGTCAGTAATCGATTCGCATAAATTGAAATGATGGTATTTTCCGTGACAATCGGTTTACCATCTGAACCTTGCCATTGGTTGACAACTCTCATTACAGCGGGATTGCCAGATGCTTTGATGATTTTTACGCGCGAATTACGAATTTTGCCTTTTTCAGCCCAGAAGTCGACTTCATTGACTTCATCAACGGCCACCCAAATCCCTTTATGGTGTGGATGATCTTCCGGATCGACCAGCGAGCGGGTAATGATCGTTCCATCGGCGGCACGTACAGGAGAGAAAAAAGGCTTGGGAAGATCTCTTCCCGTGTTATAGGTTGCAAAGGGTTTCCCATCGATGGAAACGTTGACTTTCGACCCTTTCTGAGTAATTTGAACGGACGCACCGTTGGCAATGGTTGTTGTAGACAAGCCGACAAACAAACAGATCATGCTGAACACGATTTTCACGGTGAGAATTCCTCAATTTTAATCAGTCGTTTATAGTTTGTAATGAACAATGCGTTATTGTGTGCTGAATACCATCTCGGCGCCAAGTCGTACAGACATTTTCGCAGACTTTTTCCCGAACTGAGCTGGGACACGGTTTGCGAATGGGCCTTTTGTTCTGTTATTCTAAAGAGTTTGGATTATGATTTTTTGTTGGTAATCTAAACGAAGAAAAAATAAAATAGAAACAATGAATAGACGACGACGGTTACGTACCACTTCTTCTCTCAAATCGTATCCCGAGAAATTTGCTTCTTTGCGGAGCAATTCGGCCCCGGAAAAAGAACCGGATTGGGAAATCGCGCTTTCGGGAGATCTCGGCGAGAAGGAACCCGATCTCGTCTCGCGGTTGGTTGATTTACCCCGTGGAAGCCGTGGTACGATCTTCTTTGATTCGCCCGGTGGTTCTGTTTATGCTGGTCTCACATTAGCCAGTCTAATCCGTCTGCGAAACTTAAATGTTGCCGGAGTCGCATTAGGCGAATGCTCATCTGCGGCGATTCTCCCCTTTGCAGCATGCAAGCATCGATTTGTAACCAGCTATACGACGCTCCTGTTCCATCCCGTTCGCTGGCAAAGTGAAGATGATGTACGATTTGAAGAAGCCGTAGAATGGGCTCGACATTTTAAAGTTATGGAATCTGACTTTGATCGATTGCAGGCGCAGCTATTTGGTTGTGAACAAAGTTTACTCGATCAATGGACGCGACCAGGTAAGTTTGTTTCAGGACAAGAACTGGTTGATGCTGGATTAGCACAATTGGTTGATCCCTTTTCATCAGAAGATCAATGGAAGCTGATAGAGAAAAGATAGTGAGAGTTTTTTTAGGAAAAGCTTTTATTTTTCGGAACCGAATCAAGTTCAGATTACGTCTTAATTATGAAATAACAACGTCTTTAGAATTCTGTCGAAATAAATCCTCAACAGTTTTTGGTTAGAGAGATTTTTCATGAGCTACTTAAAAATGATCTCTTTTGCAGTGTTTAATCTCGTTTTCACATGCGTTCCCTTAGCTTCAGTGCAGGCAGAAGAAGTAAAATTAAAACCGATTACTGTTCCTAAAATATTGAAGGTCGCTCATCAGATTCAGAAATCCGCTCCACCAAATCTGATACTCAATGTGGTCGGAGAAGTTCCGACAGGCGGTTATACCAAGACAAAGCTATCAAGGGTCGTTTACAAAAAACCGCCTAAAGATGGAATTCAAGATTATAAACTGACGGCAGTACCTCCCTCAGGAATTGCAATCCAGGCTATCTCCCAGGTAACTGCCTCCAACACATGGAAAGGCTATCCGAATTGGGTGAAAGGCATTCGTGTCCACGGCGTGAAATCTGGAACTGTACTGATCAAGTTCGATCAAGGTGGTGATACCATTCAACCAGTGCGTCGCAGATTCAAGGGAACTTCTAAGGATGGTTCCTTTGAAAAAGCACTCACTGATGCGATTACAAAATTAAATCAAGCATTGTCAGCAGGGGGTGTGAACGACGCCTCAGCGACTTGGAAGGTGGTAAAAACATCGGGACAGGTTGGAGGTATTGCTGGTCAGAATCAATTAAGTGTGGTCATTTCTGCAGAACGGCAGCCTCCGTGGCCACAAAAGAAGAAATCTAAAAAACAGCCTCAAAAGAAAAAATAATCAGGACGTTGGAAACAACTTATCCCTTTGGGGCAATCACGCCGGTTTCCGGACTGGAAGCAGTCGCATAGAGCTTCCTGGGAATCCGGCCAGCGAGATAGGCATCGCGTCCCGCCTCGATCGCGCTTTTCATAGCGCGTGCCATACGGACGGGGTCTTGTGCACCAGCGATTCCCGTATTTAATAACACCCCATCACAGCCGAGCTCCATCGCGATTGTGACATCGCTGGCAGTTCCCACGCCGGCATCAACGATGACAGGGTAATCGGGATCGTCTTCTTTCAAATATTCCAGACAGATGCGAATATTGTTCGGGTTCAAAATTCCCTGACCGCTGCCGATAGGACTACCCGCAGGCATCACTGATGTCGCACCCGCTTCTTTCAGACGTTTCGCAGTGATTGGATCATCAGTTGAATAGCAGAGTACAGAAAATCCTTCATCTACCAGCTGTTTCGTAGCTTCCAGGGTGGCTACTGGATCAGGGAGCAACGTTTTCGTGTCACCGAGAACTTCAATTTTTACCCAGTCGGCGCCTGGGTTTTCCAGACCTCGTAAAATCTCACGCCCCATACGTGCCACGCGAACCGCATCTTCAGCGGAAAAACAACCTGCGGTATTTGGCAGAATGGTATATTTTTCCAGATCAATGAAATCGAGTATATTCCGACCAGCTGCATCAATTAACCGTTCGCGGCGTACCGCCACAGTAATGACGTCGGCGCCACTGACCTCAAGACTTTCTTGCATCAATTCGTAAGTTGCATACTTTCCGGTACCCACGATCAACCGGGAGTTAAGATGATGAGTCCCCAAAGTAAGAGAGGTTTCTGTACTGCTTATCGTTGCCATATCTGTTATCCACCGCCTACCAGTGTTACAATCTCCAGGCGATCACCTTCCTGCAGTGTACAGGTAGCGTGTTCTTCGCGTGGAATTAAAATCAAATTTCGTTCAACAGCCAGATATTTGGGCTGGAGTCCCAGTTGGGTCAAAAGTTCGGTTACTGTTAAATTCTGGGGAACCTCTTTGGCTTCACCATTCACTTGAATTTGCACCAATGAGACTCCTTCAACTAAGCCAATAATCAGTAGACAACACACATCAAAGCAGAGTCATCTAACGATCGTATTTGTTATGATTAGCAAAAATGAGTTTAGATGTGATACTCCTAATCGTCAAGGAACGCCCTAAATACCAGATATACAATTTGAAGCAGGAATTTCCGATTCTATTTTCAGATGGGGGACACAAACACAACTTCGTTGGTTCCAGTAAGTAAATTTCACAGATTCTTTACAAGGCTTTAATATGCTTCTATATAACTAATTAGGAAACAGAATTTTGTCACAGAGTTTAGAATATTTTACCAAGGATCAGATAAAATGTCGTGCATGCGTTTCCCTCATTCCATTGTTTTTTTCACAGGCCTAGTCATGGTGTCAGCGACTTCTGATCTTACTGCTGTCGAAATCATCGGACACCGCGGCGCTTCATACGATGCCCCGGAGAATACGCTCGCTTCTGTAAATCTGGCCTGGCAACTCAACGCGGATGCAGTTGAAATCGATATTTATCTCACCAAAGACGAGAAGATCGTTGCCTATCATGATAAAACCACAAAACGCATCGGGGGACGTGATCAAGCGGTGAAAGAACAGACTTTCGCAGAATTACAGACTCTGGATGTAGGTGCGTGGAAAAATTCGAAATACAAGCACGAAAGAATTCCCACGCTGACTCAGATTCTGAATACGATTCCAGACAATAAGCGACTCTTTATTGAAATCAAGTGCGGTGCCGAGGTGCTGCCGCAACTCAAGCAGGATTTGGACGCTTCCGGAAAAGCAGCAGCACAGACAGTAATCATTGGCTTTGATTATGAGACTATGCAACAGGCAAAGCAGATATTTCCAGATTTGAAAGTGTATTGGGTCTTCAAAGTGAAACAGAACAAACTAACAAGAAAATGGGTGCACAACGCGGATTATTATATTCAAAAAGCAACAGACGCTCATCTGGATGGTCTGGATGTTGGTTACAATAAATTCGTGACGAAAGAGTTTATTAAACGCGCCAATTCAGCCGGGTTACCCGTTTATGTCTGGACAGTCAACTCGGTAAAGGATGCTAAAAAACTTGTAAACATGGGTGTTGAAGGCATTACTTCCGATCGTCCTGGACTACTGAATTCTGAATTCAAACCAGAAAAATAGGAGCTTTTCCCGCGGACATTCAGGAGTCTCGTATTGATTTAGGCGAGAATTTCTCGGAAAATAAAGAGCAGTAGCGTTTTTCCGAGAAAGTTTGCTTAAAGGTTTTGACAAATGTTAACACGGGTGAATTTGATTGCAGGATGCGCCCTTATCACAGCATCAATTTTACATTGCGAAGTCTCGAATGCGAAAGACGCTGAAAAAACGACTAAGCTTCCTCAACAGGCGATTGAGTATATCCTGGATCTGGAGAGTGATGACTTCAAAACGCGTGAAAAAGCGACACGTGCATTACCTGAGTATGGTGAACAGGTTATCGAACCACTGCTGAAAGTCACTAAAGGCGATAGTCTGGAAGCCTCCGTTCGTGCAATCCTGATCATTGAGCGGATTTATGAGCTGGGGAAAAAAGGTTCTGTCGGCAAAGCCGAAGACGCGCTCGATACCTTGACCAAGGCTGCTAACCCTTCAGTAGCGGTCCGTGCCGAAGAGGCTATAGATCGTCATGCCGGTTTTCGGGAGGCACGTGCTGTTCGCGAAATCAGAAAATTGGGAGGGAAGGTAAAGCTCTGGACAGCGGAAGATATTGCACAAGCCCCACCGAGTGACAATATTTTACCAGGGCAGGTACGGTATCTTGTCTTAGGGGCCAAGTGGACAGGAGGCGAAAAAGGGTTGCGCTTCATAAAACGAATTTCCCGACTTGAAGCTCTCTATGTAATAAAAGGTCACCCCATACCAGAGCCAGCAATAGATGACTTGCATAAAGCGCTTCCAGGAACTCATTTTCAAGATCGGGACAGTGACGCCATGTTAGGAATTTCTAGCGGCGCGCTTTCCGTTAATAATGATCCTTGTAAAGTGGGTAGCGTTACTAAAGGATTAGCGGCTCAAAAAGCGGGTATTCAATCGGGAGATATCATCACTAAATTCAATAACGAAGAAGTCGAGCATTTTGAATCGCTAATAGATCTCATAGGTAAAAAAGAAGCCGGTGATACTGTGGATATTGAGTTGTATCGAGATGGAGTGCTAATGACGTTAAAGGTGACACTCAGTAGCTGGCTGGATAAGTAGTTTAGTGTTTAAGCTGTTGCAGCAGTTTTAGTGTCGTCTGGCGAATTTTTGTTTCTGCATCGATTTCTAAGTAACTGCTACGAGCAGGCCAGGTTTCATATCCACCCAGCGCATGTTGTTCAGCTGTCGGCAGGTAGCCACTGGAACCGTTAGCCAGTTCCATCGAGAACGTGGCAGCAAATGGACTCTGCCGTTTTATTGCCAGGCCAGTTTCCGTAAACACTTCGCAAGGTAGTCCTACGATTCCCAGATCACCAATGCGAATTGCCTGAATGATGATAGACTCTGTTTTCGGATACTTGCTCAGTTCAATTGCTTCATTGGCATAAATTTTTGACCAGCGATGCGCCGTTTTCTGTTGCGGATTTGCTAAAATTGTTTGAGCCCACGCCAGTCGATCCGCGTTAGGGCGGCGTACTTTCAAATCGAGTTCTTGCTCCATCATTGCCAGTTTTAAGTTAGATTTATAGTCAAGGTTTTGAATTACGTTCAATGTTTGATCAGCAAACTGTTTCCCGGATTCTTCAATCCATTCAAAAGCGGCATACTTGCGCCGATCTTGTTTCATGACCGCTCCAATATTTCCACTGGTTCCATTCGACAGCATTCCCACGAACGGAGGATGTGTGTTATGCTTTTCCAGTTTTTTGGTGAGATGTCTTGCATAGGAACCGAAATAGTCGGCGCTGATTTGACCCTTTTGATAACCACCACAATAATGAATACTCATATTTCCTAAAATTGCCAGTGGTGTCCCGTCTAAATGTTGTACCGAGAGGATCGAACACTGAGGGTCAATGGGAGCAGCTGGCTGGATGACATGCTGACTACGTCCAGAGACGGATTTGATCTGATCACCGGCAACACCAAACGGATTCAATGAGACGCTCCCTTTTTTCGACAAAAACCTGCGGCAGGCGGCATACTTGCCGGCATCGAAAGAACCCCAGCCAATGCGGGCAGGTTTGAGATTTTCTTGAGCCTGAATAACGGCTTGGGCGATTAATTTTACCAGCGTGTCATAATAAGCATCATCAAGTTTTCCCACACGGCCATAGGGAACACGTGGTGCGGCGTGTGTATGCGTGCTCGTCATGAGGATGCGATTCATAGCGAAGCCGGTTTTCTGATTGACGATATTTTTCGCTCGATCAAAGTATCTGCGTTCCACCATACAGAGATCATTCACACAAATCGCGATCCGTTCCTGACCATCGTCAAGTACCAATGCCCGTGCAAAGAGCCGGTCGTGTATTCCAGTCACAGGCCCATTCTTGGAAATCACCCCATCGAGGGAAATACCGATGGGAGGTGTAATATCTACAGCTGCAGCTCCAGCCCGGAGAGTCGGCTCTTCAGCCTGAGCGACAACGTCCGCGGTAATGAGAACGAGAGAACTGATAAACAAAAACGCGATGCAAAAAATACGCGGCGACATAAGTGACCTCTTGAACGAAGAGTCAATGGGAACAGAAAATTTCATTAGCCTGTATCCAGATTTATTGTAGCGTCTCCAGTACTGTTTGGACTTCGTATCATCGCTTTGAAGCCGCTATGGTTAAATTGGACGCGTTATAGAATAACAGATCGCTGATCACCAGATCCAGATGATGGCTTCGATTTTGCGTGAATGCTTTCATCTGAGTCTACTGATAATAGAGCGGTCACTAATCCATTATTTGCTCTAGAGCATTAGTCTGCTGATTTCGCCATTGTGCCATCTCATTGGAAACAAGAAATGCCATAGCGCCGCCACGGGCATCGGTTCCGAGGATAGCCATGCGGTCAAGATACCCTCGCAAACTGGTCTGTTTTCCGGTTCCCGTACAGACATCAACGAGTGTGCCATCAAAGGCGACACGCGTTTTGATCGCATTCCAGGCACGCTCAATGAGGGGCGCGTATTGTTTTTCATCTAGCCAACCCTCACGTACGCCACGAATCATTGAAAAGGTAATCATACAAGTACAGGTGAGTTCACGGTAACTTTCTCTGTGGTCGATGACTTGATGCCACATTCCAGTGGGGTCCTGATGACGACTGAGTGCTTCAAGATGACGTCGATGACCAGCAACGAAGCTTTGTCGTAACGGTGAATTCAGAGGGAGTTCAGTGAGCACAAGAGCCAGTCCCAGCGCGGGGAAGCCATTACCACGTCCCCAGGCTGCGTCGCTCAAAGGGGAATTACGATAAATACCATCCGGTCTTTGGTCCAGTTTCTGGATGAATCGCCAATGTCGTTGAGCCATTTCATAATAGCAGGGATCTCCCGTTAAGCGCCCCACAGCTGCCAGTATTGGACACGACATGAAGACCGCATCACTCATCTCGACATGAAATGGCATCGATTCACGCAAATACCCTTCTTCATCAAAGCCAAGGTCCGCTGCCTGTTTTGCCAGATTGACATATTGCCGATTACCGGTTGCTTTCGCTAGTTCCGAAAACAATAAATGCCCGGCAATCAGACTTCCCCCTCCTCGGTTTTTGAGAGGTTTTGGGTTTTTCGAAAGGTATTTTTGCGTAATGGCTTCAACATGAGACAGTCGATTCTTATCGCCTGTGAGCTCTCCCAATCGAATTTGGCTGATGAGTGAGACGACAGGCAGGTAGGATAATCTTTTCAGTTCATGGCCATACACTTTGGAAAGTTGAGTGGCGACTTGAATTGGTGTACGTTGTAGACGGCGCATCATTTCCAACCGAGCGGGGGAAGGCCCTCGGAATTTGCTTTTTTGGATCGCCGTCAATAATGTTGGTAGAAACATTGGTGAATTGTTTGGCGCGATCTCGACAGCCAGCGCAGGTAGGCGTCCTATCTGAGAAGGTGGTTTATAAGCCAGACTGGAAACAAGCTCCCAACCAAAAACCGGACGAACTTGTGGTTGTAATTGTTTTCCTAAGGTGCGTGCAGATCTAAGGGCATCGACGGGAATGATCCATTGAAACTGTTTTCCCTCCCGAACATCTAAAACGAGGTCGGGGGCATGCATGCCAATCCAACGCCATAAATATTCCGTTTCGGGTTTGGTGGCACTCTGGTAGGCAGGACTTACAGGAGGATAACCGCGAGTGGGATTTCCGTTTGTTGCATTCTTGGGACCCTTTTCCAAAACCCAGCCATCCGGGTTCGCGATCGGGATCGCCGAGACTGAAAATGTATTGTGGAGTGGTTTTGCTGCAGTGGAACCATAAAACCAGTTAACGGCACTGATGACAGAATTCACCGAAACTTCGGATCCGTCAAGGCCACCAATCAGTAGAATGCGTATTTTACCTGTCTGAAAGTTAAGATCCTCTTTGGTATAAACGCAGGGAATGGGTGTCCCTTTACGGGTCACACCAATGGCCGAATGAATGAGCGCAGGTCGTTTTTGTATTGACTGCAAACGTTTTTGAATGGCTGTTTTGAAATCGACCGTCAATTCAGGTTTCTGAGCTTCAATGGAAGCCGCTGAGAGCATCTCTACCAGAAAGGAATTCAACAAGAAGAGAATCAAACAAGTAGTATAGAGGTGAGGTTTCATGGACGGTAGGATCCGGGCAGGTGTTGAGTCGCGTGGTAAAAACATGGTGTTTTCTGAAAAGGTTAGAACCATTCTAAAAGCGATTCTGACCAAATACCAGAAGAGATCTTGCCGATAATACTGGATTTTCTGGGATCTAAGTGGCTTACTCGGGTTCAACACGCACGTGCAAGTGTGTTACAGCCGTGACACCATCTTTGCGGCTACGTTGCACTTTGACCAGATAATCGCCGGCTTTCTTATAGGTATGTTTGGTGACAGCATAACCATTTTCATCCAGTGGTTTGACATTGCCATCCGATTTCACACTAATCGAAGGGCTGCCATCCCCAAAGTCCCAGACCTCATTACCTGCCGTATTACCAAACGAGCGTACCTTGAATATGATGGGGTCACCCACTCGGTTTTTCAGCGAAGGCCAATACACGGCGTGGATGCGGGGCACATATTTCTCCAGATTTTTCGGATCGAGTACATGGACTTCCGCGAAATCATAATCGACATTGCCTTGTTGATCAGTGACTTTCAGGATCTCACTAAAAACTCCCGGCTGGTGATAGGTCCGTTTTACTTCAGCGCCACTTGCCGTAGTGCCATCTGTGAAGGTCCATTCAAAACTCTGAATACCGCCGGTTTTACTATAAGACTGAGAGCCTTTCAGAGTCGTTGAGCCTCCTGCTTTCAGAAAATGTTTGCGACGCGAGTTCGCAACCAGTTTGGGTTGATATTGGTTTCGATAAGCTTCCCAGAGAAACGCATAGCCGGCTTGTGTGCCCCATTTGCCAGAAGGCTGACGGCTCTTGATTTCAAAATGGAGATGCGACCAGCCACCGCTGGTTCCTTTCTTTCCCAGGATGCCGATTTCTTCCCCCTGTTTGATCAGACGACCCGGACGGATATGATCATTGATTTTATGGAGATGACTGTAGCGGTAATACCAGCCTCGTGCATCCATGAGATAGACCACATCGTAACGAGGTGCAACTGGTGTATCTTGGCGGTGCCCTTCGAGGACATCGGTTCCAGATGACACAACAACGGCATCTGTGGCGGCGATGACTTTAGTTAGCTTTTCGGCTCCGCCAATATCCAGTCCACTATGATAATAGATTTTGGGGAGAATTTTTTTGCCACCATCAACGGGTTCATTATCAAACCAGGTCCGAGTGGCAAACCAGCGTTGGTTAACGGGATAAATAAACGAACCAGGCTTGAGCAAGGGTGAGTCAGCGGGCCAAAATCGCAGACGTGTATCTTTATCCAGACCCCAGAAGGCCGGAGTTCCGTTTGAGTTGTACCCCTTGGTAATCGAACAATCGATCTGCACACGCCCTGTCTTTCGAGGCAAATTATACATGCCTGATTCAAGTGCGATTTTCTCATCATCAACCTGTACGGTGATGATCGCACTACGAACCGCCTGTCGGATGGGGTCGCGCGTCTCATTTAAGTCGAGTAGTTTAACTTGTACCTGTTCGCCATTACTCAGAGTGACAGTCGTGGACTCACCCACATTTAAGTCGACAACGCGCACAATCGGTTCTAATGTCGGTGGTTCTTCAGATCCTTCTAAAGTAATGTTGCAATTACAGAAACAGAGGAATGTCAGAATCATGAGGTAGCGCACAGATCGCAGATGTGACATCGTCATGGCAGGACTCTCTTTAAGTTGGTAGGTATACATCAGGAAGTATAATGTTTCTGGTCGGCGATTAAACCGGCAATGAAGCCCGCTTTAAATCCTGCATTGATATTCACAACAGTTACATTAGCGGCGCAACTGTTTAACATACCTAGAAGTGCTGCGATGCCACCTAAACTGGCTCCATAACCAACGCTGGTCGGAACTGCTATAACAGGGCAGGAGACCCAACCGCCAACAACCGAAGGTAGTGCGCCTTCCATGCCAGCGGCAACAACAATAGCGGAGACATTTTGAATTCGTGGTAATTGTTCCTGTAAACGATGCGGACCTGCTACTCCAACGTCGAGAATGAAGTCGGGTTTATAACCCATCCAGGTTAAGGTTTCGATGGCTTCTTCTGCCACGGGGCGATCACTGGTACCGGCGGTCAGGACGGCAATTTCCCCGGCAATGAGCTTTTCGTCAAACGCAGCATCTTTTTCCGGAATACGAACGGTGCGGGCTGTCTGATTGTAAATCGCCTGTGGGAATTGCTTGAGAACAGTTTCCGCTTGTTCTTCTGAAATCCGTGTTCCCAGACAACGTTGATTTGATTCAAGTAATGTTGAGAAAATTTCAACAAGAGAAGCAGAAGTTTTTCCTTCACAGAATATCACTTCAGGATATCCGCAGCGTGAACTACGATCCAGATCGATGTTAGCAGAAGTCAAGATTGCTGATTTCTGCTGGCTCTGCTTCGCAAAATGAGAAACAGCCTGTTCCACAGAGAGTGACCCTTGACGGACTTGCTCAAATAGCGAAGAGAGTTGATCGTCAGACATTCGGGTACCTTGATTGACTTTATCAAACGAAGAGCAGGATGGTACACAAACTACCATCCTGCAGAATATTTTAGCGCGTGCAAGCACACATTTTGAAGTTAAATTTCGAAGAGAATCTTAAAATTATTCATCCCCTTGCCGCAGATTCGCGACGACACTGTAATCTTCGAGAGTTGTTGTATCCCCCACGCTTTCGCGACCTGCGGCGATGTCTCTTAATAGACGTCGCATGATTTTACCACTGCGTGTCTTAGGAAGCGCTGCCGCGAAGCGAATTTCATCGGGTGTTGCCACCACGCCAATCTGGGTACGTACATGCTGTTTCAGCTCTGCCTTAAGTTCATCGCCACCATCGTCAGTAGTCAGAGTGACAAAGCAGCAGATGCCTTCTCCTTTAATTTCATGTGGGAAACCAACCACGGCCGCTTCTGCGACATTCGGATGTGAAACGAGTGCACTTTCGACTTCCATTGTACTCAAACGGTGACCGGAAACATTAATTACATCATCGATACGTCCCATAATCCAGTAGTAGCCATCTTCATCACGTCTTGCACTATCGCCGGCCAGATAGCAGCCTTCAATAGTGCTGAAGTAAACTTCTTTGAAACGATCATGATCACCGTATAATGTGCGTAACATGTGAGGCCATGGTTGACGCATTACGAGTAAACCTCCCTGATTGTCGCCCAGGCTTTCACCAGCTGCAGTGACAATATCAGGGACAACGCCCGGTAAAGGAGTCGTACAGCTACCGGGTTTGGTTGCTGTCACACCCGGCAGGGGACTCATCATGATCCCCCCAGTTTCGGTTTGCCACCATGTATCAACAATCGGGCAGCGCTCCTGTCCGATAACAGTGTGGTACCACATCCAGGCTTCGGGGTTGATTGGCTCACCCACGGTTCCCAAAAGACGCAAGCTGGAAAGATCATACTTATTCGGCCACTCATCGCCCCATTTGATAAAGGCACGAATTGCAGTGGGAGCGGTGTAAAAGATGTTAACCTGATATTTCTCAATGATTTCCCAGAAGCGACCTTCGTCAGGCCAGTTAGGAGCCCCCTCATACATAACAGTTGTGGCACCGTTCGCCAGAGGTCCATAGACAATATAGCTATGCCCAGTAATCCAGCCAATATCGGCAGTACACCAGTAAGTGTCATCTTCTTTCAGATCAAAAACCCATTTAGAGGTCATCTTCGTTCCCAAAAGATAACCACCGGTGGAGTGTTGTACTCCCTTGGGTTTACCGGTACTTCCTGAAGTATAAAGAATAAAGAGCGGGTGTTCGCTATCAAGTTCAACGGGATCACACTCAGCGGAAGCTCCATCCATCAGATCGTGCCACCAGTAGTCCCGGTCGGGAACCATGTCGACTTCGCAACCAGTACGGCGGTAGACGACTACTTTCTCCACACTTGGTGATTTTTCCAGGCTCTGATCAACGGCTTCTTTAAGCGGAATGTTTTTGCCACGACGCCAGCCACCATCTGAAGTAATCACGAGTTTGGCCTGAGCGTCATTGTTCCGATCAGCAATGGCGTCTGCACTGAAACCACCAAAGATAATAGAGTGGGTGGCTCCGATGCGCGAACAGGCAAGCATCGCAATAGCAAGTTCGGGCACCATTGGCATGTATAATGTCACGCGATCACCGGTTTCAATGCCCAGCTTTTTCAAGCAATTTGCAAATTTGCAGACTTCGCGATGTAAGTCTTGGTAGCGAAGGACACGTGTATCGCCTGGCTCACCTTCCCAGACGATGGCGGCTTTATTTTTTCGCCAACTATCCAGGTGACGGTCAATACAGTTCACTGAGGCGTTGATTTTGCCACCGGTGAACCACTTTGTTTCAGGCATTTCTCCCTCAATGACTTGATCGTAAGGCTGTGACCATTCCAGTTCTTGTGCCAGATCGCCCCAGAAGCTGACGGGGTCGTCTTTGGCATGATTCCAAAGTTCCAGGTACTGTTCTTTACTGGAGATATTTGCCTGTTCTACAAACTCTGCCGGAGGTGGAAATGAGCGAGTTTCTTGAAGAACGCTTTCTATGTTTTCGTTGGCCTGGTCACTCATCGTTGTCATTCCCCTTTGTTTTATTTGGCGAGCGAAATAGGAACCGAGAACGTTGCTCATCAACGGCCTGATATTCAGGGACGTAGACTCGATTCTCTCTAATTTTTGCTGAATTATTAAATAATACTAAGTTAGTGATTCTAGGGCAGTATTTTTTCGAAGTCAACAAACTGACGAATGCTTACTATCAGAACTCGGATTGCTTGTTTATTCAAGTTATCCCAAGGTGAAAGAGGGGAAAATCAAGCAGATCGGGCTGGGTTAATTGGCTCTGATTCCACCTGCGAATGCGCTGTCGATGGTCTCATTATCAACGGGAAATGGATCATATGCTTGCTTCAAAAACTCTGCCGTCAAGATGTATTGATTACTGGCAACAAACTAATTTGCCCTCAAAAACACTACCATAGTACAGAATAGAGGCTAAAAGACGATTTGAGCCTTAACCAGGCACATTTTTCTTGCTTTCAATATGCAGTACCGTTTTAAAAGAAATTTGATGTTCAAAATAGTTATTTTTGTGCAAACAGATATTTGCGAAAAAGTGTCAACGGCTGAGCCAATGCCATGAAGTCATCAACCGGAAAATATTATATAGGGCTAGATCATATCAGGGCTGTCGCCATTTTTATGGTCTTTTCCTGGCACTTTATGCACCAAGAGATTTCCTTTACTTATACTCCTTCATTCTTTCCACTTTCTTTGATCAATGAGGGACATACCGGAGTTTCATTGTTCATGGCCTTGAGTGGTTATTTATTTGCGAAGCTACTCGATGGAAAGAAAATAAAATACGCTTCATTTTTGTGGAATCGTTTCTTAAGGCTCGCGCCGTTATTATTTTTTGTGGTGACAGTCATTGGGGTTCACCAATACTCAATCGGTGTTCCCTTTGAACTCTATTGTCTTGAGATTCTTAAAGGACTAATCTTACCAACCTTACCAAATGGAGGTTGGTCAATTGCAATCGAGTTTCACTTTTATTTATTACTACCTTTTTTGTTATACATCGCGCGTAAATCAAATTATTCTCTTGGATTTGCTATTTGCTTTGCGATTCTTTTACGACTCTTCTTATATGAAGAGGTCGGCCAAATTCAAAGGTTTGCATACTATACAATCATTGGAAGAATCGATCAGTTCCTCTTTGGTATGATTGCGTATCAAATGCGAGGTTATATCATGGGGCGCCATATTTTAGTAATTGGTGGCTTCATCGCATTTTCGATATTTTTTTGGAATTTTGATCAAGCAGGAGGTTTCCATAACAATCCGTCCTATCCCTCAAATCGACTCGTTTGGGTCGTTATGCCGACATTCGAAGGCCTCACATATGCATTACTCATTGCCTGGTACGATAATTCTTTTACGCATTCCACCGGTAGAGTATCCCGGTTTATTGCTCTGATTGGTACCTATTCTTATTCGATCTATCTACTACACTTTTTTTTCTACAAAGTTCTGATCTTAATTATGATCAGATATATTATGCCTGTCTCTAATTTCTATATCGCCCTTTGTTATTCTGTGTTGGGATTTTTGTTTATGGTGCCGATTGGCTACTTGAGTTTCAGACTCATCGAGTCTCCTTTTTTGAAGCTAAGAACAAACTACATCATAAAAAATGATGCAGAGCGTGTTTTGGAAGTACGCTCGTGTAATCACTTAGATAGCTCGGACGGCTAATACATCGAGAAGGCTGTTGATTGCAGTAGGCGTTACTCTGAGATAGCGCGAAGCTTCTGTTGTCAGATTCAGGAGTTGCCCCTTCGCGTCAACGACGAATCAAACTACGGTGTCTGCTTTGTTGTTTGAGAGGGCGGCGGGAAATTTCCTGCCAATGCCGGATGTCGATTTCATAGGGACCGTGCGGACGATCAAAACCACCATAATCGCGATAGTATTTTTCCAACTTTCCGATTTTCTGATCAACACGTAACTCTCCTCGTCGTTGACTTTTCGGTGAACGGCCCCAGACGATTTGGGAACCACCTGTTGTAATCAGACGATAAATCAGATCATCTAGAGAAAGTTCCGCACTCGTTCGTGACGGTGCTTCGATGGAAACAATATCAAGTTCTTTCCAATGAGGCCCGAGTGCTTCTGCCAACTGAGCGGCTCCAGTGACAGTCAAGTCTCCCCATGATGCGCCAGCAGGCCCCTCTGGGATCGATCGAATTCCCGTGATGACCGGATAGCGGCGGGCATCTGAAACAGAAAAATCTTCGGGAGGTAACAAAACGCCTTCACTATCAACCGGGTATAAACTCTGTTTGATCTCGACCATCGCTGCCGGTTTACGAAATAAGACTTCAACTTCTATGTTATTGGTCTTTCGAACGGAGACGACGTTCTGCACCCAGGGGTGTTTCTGAAATGCTTCTGCGATTGTTTGTACTAAGTTTTTATCGAGTAGTGATAATTGATCGGGCAGTTGATTTTGTGCCATTACCTGATCGACGATGTCGATGGGAACATAATGTGGAGGAGCTGGTATCAGTGAAAGATTTTTTGTTTCTATCTGGTATTCTTCTCGCTGAGACAGATCAGGGATGTAGCTTTTGAGCTTCTGAAAAAAGAATAAACCCGACGCGATGACTGCCAGAAATATGAGAACCTTAGGTCGGAAAAGCAATTGAATCAGGGAGGAAGGACTCAGCGCAGAAGCTTTTTCTTCTTCAAATTCTTCCTCTTCTTCAATAACTTCTTCGACCTTCTTCTTTTTGACAGGTCGCTTTTTAGATTTGGGGGCTTTTCGACTCATACGCTCTTTGTGATCACGGACTCTAACTAAACGAGGTACTTTTAAATGTAATGTGGTTCTGATCCTGTTGCAGAAACTATTAGGCCGGATGCATGACTAAATCCGTTGGAGCAATTACGGTGCTGGTTCTTACTTTATGATTATCGCAATCTGATGCTTGTCGAGTTGGGGTGCTCTATAAAAAAGCTGATATTATGGTGCCAAACAGGCCACTTGGTTAAATTTTGTCAATTTTGCGGCTTATCGGCTGTTTTAGTCAGGCAATGGATGAGAGCCCGTTCACACAATTCGCCAAAATCAATGCCGGCTTTAGCTGCTGCTTTGGGAACCAGGGAGTGATCTGTGAATCCAGGAATGGTATTTATTTCAAGTACCCAGGGTTGCTGAAAACGATCTAAGATCATATCGACACGGACAATGCCAGTTGTCCCTAGTGCTTCGCAGGCATTCACACCTGTTTTGGTAATTGCTTGAATCACATTTGTTGGGAAGTCGAAATCGAACAGATATTCGGTTGAGTCTTCGTGATATTTCGCTTCGTAATCAAAAAATTCATGTGGGGTTTGAATCTGAATCAGCGGTAGTACCTGATCATTAACCACGCTGAGAGTCCATTCGGAGCCTTTGATGGCTGACTCGAGAATTCCAAATGAGTCGTAGTGAAAACAGCGAGTCAGTGCTTGCGGTAATTCTTCAGGAGTCTGTACGATTGTGACTCCCAGGCTGGAACCTTGCGCATCCGGTTTTACAACCAATGGATAGCCCATCGTTCGTGCGTGCTGCTCAATTCGTTGTGCGTTATCTGATTCATGGATCAACACATAAGAGGGAGTATTCACATTGCATTGAATAAAACGTTCTTTGGAAGCTGATTTACTGAAGGCGAGTTTGGATGTCGATGCATCGCAGCCAGAATAAGGGACGCCCAATCGATCGAGAGTCGCTTGAATGGTGCCATCTTCTCCATAAGTTCCATGTAAGGCAATAAAGACGGCATCACAGTTAGTCCAGTCAAAGCACTCGAGATCGATCAAAGAGGGATCAATTGTTTTTACCTGGTGTCCGCGAGACGTTAATGCACGTGCTACGCTTTCTCCACTTTGCAGGCTAATGGTACGCTCAGCTGACTCCCCACCAGCGAGCACAACGAGATTGAATGTGGGTAGGGAATCGGTTTGTGAATCGGTCATCGAGAAGCTTCCTTGCCGCCAGATTCTATTTGTTTCGAGATTTAGTTTAACAGCCTTGTTTTACAGTCAATCCGGGGATTTTAGCAATCCTGCGTCAATCTGGAAATGTCGATCTTGAGTCAAGGCAATCTGTTAAAATAGGGTGTTTGTGGCCATTCTGGTCAAAGCTACTGAAACAGGCGAATGGTTTTTCTCAGATGTCGATATGCTTTTTTCCCCAACGATTCAGGTGAAACAGCAATTTTGGCCTGACCTCCTGAGTGGATCAGAGGTCGCTCAGAAAAAGCATCCAAGGAGACCCGAGCCAGATAGGATGTATTACTCAGTTTTCTTTTCCCTGTATTGTCGACTTCTGTCGTAATTTCTTCACGATGGATCAGATTTGAGTGTAAGTCATTGGTGTCAATTTCTGCAATTTCCTGAATGGTTCCTCTCAGAAGTTGACCAGGATATTCATCTAATAGAATCCGGACGGACTGTCCTGGTTGAATAAACTCAACATCTTCCTGGTCAACAATCAGGCGCGCCTGAAGTTGGTCAGGGTTGCCGATCGAACAAAGCCAGGTTCCTCGATCCAGGAAACAATTTCGATTTTCCTGATCCAGCGGCGAGCCTGACCAGTTGGGAAGTGATCCTTCTTCGGGAGAAGTCGATTTGGGTGGTGCTGGAATGACAGTGCCAGTAATAGGGGCTCTGAGACTAAGTCGCTTGAGGTCTGTGAGGCGTTGTTGCAGTTGATCTTCTAGATCGGTCAGTTGTTCTGTTGCAGTTGGAAGTTCCTGAGCAGCTTCCGGATCATCCAATTGACGTTTTCCCAGTGTGTCGATACGAATTTGCTGCTCATTGATTTGACCAGTCAATTTGAGTATTTCCTGTTGAATCTGGTCGTTTTGCAATTCAGCGATCAGGGAACCCTGCTGCAATGAAGTTTGTGGAGTGACTGCTGATTTCAGGAAACCAGGCGCGGTAACATAGACGTGCTTTGCGTCCTTCAACTCAATGAGCGCGGGAGTGGTAATACGATGGGGCAGAGGTATGAACAGCAAGCCGCCCAGTAGAATCAGTGTCAGTGTTGTACGTACCGTAAAACGTCGCCACTGAATTTGGCCTGCTTTAGAATAGGTCTGGATTTCTTTAACACCAGATTTCAAAGGCACAACCAACATTCCCATCAAAATAAAAGCCCCTAGCGCCTGAGCGATGATTTCCAGTCCATAGGGTTCCAGAACATAGTAACAAACCGACAAAATCACGATGACAATAAACCAACGGTACAAAACCGAAGCAATACCATAGAAAAACAAAAATCTTCGCAGACGCGTTGGCTCTTTCAGTAGCGTGGGGGCCTTGTGGCCAAAAAACCAGTGATGCAGGCGATTGGAAACAATCGTTTGTGCCCTTTGCCTCAAGTTTGGCACTTCCAGCAAGTCCAGCAAAATATAATAACCATCATATCGTAACAAAGGGTTTCCATTCAGTAACAAAGTACTGACCGAACAGATAAAAACGACATTCAGACAAAGTGAGTGAAATAATCCCGGATAAGAGAACCACCACAGGAAGACACAAATAGATGCAATGATTAGTTCTAGAAAGATACCAGCTGCACTCACAATGATACGATGCCACTTATTAGTCATTGTCCACGCATCGCTGACATTTACATACAGGCAAGGGATAAATGCCAGCAACATCACTCCTAACTCATGACATTCGCCCCCAAATTGTTTGCAGGCCATCGCGTGTCCTAACTCGTGCAGTATTTTAACAAAGGCCAGACTGAGACCAAGGAGTACCAGATTTTTTGCTTCGAAAAAAGTAGCAAAATCGGGAAGTTGTGCAATAACTGCTTCGAGCTGTGTAAGAATTAATGTCAATGCGGCAATCATTAATACGAGTGAAGCCAATAGAAACAATGGCGAAAAGCAAATAGATGACCAGGGTTGTAACCAATTTAAAAATCGATGTGGATCAAGACCTCGAAAACGAATTGCCAGGGGATTCATAAATCTGGAGCGAAATGCTTGCTTCTGTTTTTGGCTTCGACGTTCCAACAGGATTTCACCCTGCCCAAATGCGTCGGCAACGATTAATCCTTCCTGATGCAGGCGTGATAAAAATCCCTGTAGTTGTGCGGCTTCCAGTTTCTGGGGTCGAAATCGTTGTTCGTATTCACGTCGAACTGTCTCAAATGACACAATTCCATCCAGCATTTGAAGGATAAAAAATTCTTCATCTCGCAGTTGATAATATTGCAATGAAATCGGGTCTTTAATGCCCCAATATTTTTTGCCGCCGAATTGTAACTGTTGAATACTCAAGTCGGCTCGCTTTTGCAGACGCAGAGGTTGATTCGAAAAGTCTTGAGGACCGAACGACATGGTGGCTGTACTGTCTTTCGCAATCGAATGGGTTACTTGATAATCAGAGAAGCACGCATGCCCGGTTTGAGCTTGAAGTCGGGGTTTTCAATATCTGCCCAGACGCGGGTCTGGTGGTTGACCGGATTAATTTCCGGACTGACAAACGAAATTTTCCCTTGGAACTCGAGTTCATTCTTTGTTCCCTGATTTACGATCAGGACCACAGGTCGACCTTTCAAGTTTAGATTCTGCAGTTTAGATGCATTTACGAGTCCTTCTGCACGTAATCGATCCAATTTTAAAATTCGAAGCACGGTATCACCGGGGCGAACCCATTCCCCGTTCTTTGCCATAATTTGTACGACCATTCCCGATATCGGTGCCACAACTCTTCGACGTTGAATAGCCAGTGAAGCAATCTGTTCTGCATTCTGTTTCAAGCGAGCTTCTAATTGTGACGTCTTCGCTTCTTCTAAGGCCTGTTCGATTTCCAATTCTGCTTTTTCTGCAGTAAGTTTCAAGCGATCCAATTCGGTTTTGGAAATACTCTTGGGATATTTTTTGATGGAATCTTCCGCGCGCTGTAATTCAGAGTTCGCTACTTCATATGCTTTACGGGCAAAACGAATATTAACGTCATTTTCTGCTTTCAGATTCGACATTTCCGATTCTAATTTCGCCTGTTTTAAAAGTAAGACAGCTTCTGAATCTTCAATTCGAGCCAAGACTTCTCCTTCTTGAACCGACATACCTTCTTTGACCAACACTTTCTTGAGTTGACCAACTTCACGTGCGGGGACTTCTACCTGTTCTATGAGGCTTACTAATACTGAGTCAATTTTCAGGCCGGAAGAGCTCGGTGATTGTGCCCAGGCATCCGTAAAGCCACAACTCACAAACAATAATCCCGTGATAATGGTGGACAAATTAATCAACACACGTGAATGATTCATGATATTTAATTCCTGGTCACGGAGAAGGTAGAAGGAATTGATGAAGTCAAAGTCTGATGCAATCTTGGTTAACGGCGTTTTGGGGATATTTTCAACTCATATCACATCCACTTACAGAAGGCTACGTAAATTCAGGGAACTCTGCTTTCGAGATGGAAACAGATGCCAAAACTACGGAGAACATTGTCAGAATACCCTATTTTTGGGGATCCACAATTGAGATTAGGACAATGTGTCCGTTAAGATCGAGTAAAAGAATGGTATTAATAATACTGTAGAAATTAAAAATCGTTTGAAACTCTTTACATTCAGGTACTAATCCTATGGATCAGTCTTCAACAAAACGTGGTGATAAAACAGGTTCTCGTCGTGCTTTTCTCAAATCTACGGGAGCTGCCGTTGTGGGTGGTTTTTTCGCACCTGCCATTCTGGGGGCTGAGGATAAAGCCGGGGTTAAGAATCCGGTAATGGGTGAAGGCGAGTACAAATATGAAGCAATCCACGGTTGGGGCGAGGTTCCCAAACACATCCAATGGGGAGAAACACATGGTGTATGCGTTGACGAAGCAGGATTAATTTATGTCAAGCATCGTTCCAAAAACAAGATACCTATGGATGCCATCGTCGTATTCAGCCCGGAAGGAAAATTCGTGCGATCCTTCGGCAAGGAGTATCATGGTGGTGGGCATGGTATCGACGTTCGCAAAGAAGGAAACGAAGAGTTTTTATATCTCTCAGATACCAAACATGGAGTAGTAGCAAAGACTAATCTAAAGGGAGAAGTTGTCTGGAAAATCAGTCGTCCAGAAACTCCCGAACATTACAAGAAATCAAATACTCGCTACAGTCCTACAAATGTCGCCTTTGCTCCCGACGGAGGAGTTTATGTCGGTGATGGATATGGATCGCACTTTATTCACAAATACACAAAAGACGGAAAATTCGAATTCAGTTGGGGGGGAAGTGGAACTGAAGCCGGCAAGATGAAAACGCCGCATGGTATGTGGTTAGATGAGCGGAGTGGAAAACCAAAAATCGCTGTCTGTGATCGTGCAAACCATCGTTTACAATATTTCACGCTAGACGGAAAACATCTTGGTTTTGTGAATACCGTCAGCTTCCCTGCCGATATTGATATTCGAGGGGACCTCATGGTTGTTTCTGACTTGCATGCACGTGTCACATTGTTTGACAAGAATAATAACGTTATTACTCATTTGGGGTACAATCAGGATTGGACCAATCAAGTGCTGGATGGCTTTAAAGTTCGAAAGCAGCCCCGATTATGGAAAGCAGGACGATTTATTCATCCACATGATGCCTGCTTTGACGGGGATGGTAATCTCTTTGTAACGGAATGGGTTTCAGTAGGCCGGGTGAGTAAGTTGAAGAAACTAAGCTAATGCCAAGTTCCTTAACCCACAATCTTCACGTTTCTATTTTATTCACCATGGTTGGAGCCTGATGAATTTTTCTCACGAGTTCGACGAACAGCGTTTCTTCGAAATATGGACAACGGTAAAAATTGAACGCCCTGTGAACTTTTCTCTGTTTACATTTGGTGATCAGACTTTGCCTTATTTTCTGGTATGTGGTGCGCCGCAGCGTGGTTCTACGGTTAGTATTCGTAAGGGAGAAGTGAGTATCACACGTCCCACGATTATTACTCCAGACAGTATGGAACCTGAATTTCGAAACTTCTTCGAGGAACAGGAAGAAGCAGAAATAGCGGCTTTTCTCTTATCTCGTACAGCTGGTTTTTCGAATCTCAAATTTACAAATACCAGTGGCCCCGAACGTATTGTCAGTGACAGTATAGAAGAAGCGGTTGCCAAGTTGAATCAACAGCTTGATGACGAAGAAGAAGAGCACGTTGCTATTCTCAGTGCGCCGCCTGACATGGGAGGCATTGCCGTTATGCGTTATGCCGCTGAGCGTGTCTGGGAAAGCGCTCCTGGAAATATTCAGGAATTAAGAGAACGTGGTTTTCTTAACTGACAACAGAGTTTAGTTTTTCAGCTAAAATTTGTTTGTTCTCAGTCAGGATTATTTTGGAATTCGATTCAACGTATAATACGCTTGAGGGTGAAGTAAGGATTGTCCATCACTGCTCCTCACTCCATCCGCCAGCAATTCATGAACGTAGAGTTCACGGAGGCCATTGATCTTTAGTTTAACTTTTAAACCATCCGCAGAGGCAGTGAGGTTTTCGAACGTCAACTCTTTAGTCAAAATTTCGTCACTGCCATATGAGGAGTGGTACGTATAAGTATAGCTCTTCATTTTATAAGATCTTGGGTTGGTGGCAGTTTTGGGATCAACGGGTTTCGTGAATTCTAATTCGAAACCATCGGGCTGAGCACGCATTTCTTTAATTTCAAAGGGCATCTTCCGTGTCCAGACTAATCGTTGAAGTCCGTAAGAAGCAGTTCCCAGGCTGCTCCAACCACGGTTGCTTAAGCCGACGAACACACTTCCATCGGTTCCCTGGTCCATACGGAGTACGGCAGAGGCAAAGCCTGCACGGAACGGAAAGCAGGCTCCCTGATACTGACCATCAATTTTTTCCAGGAAGACACGTTGCATCGCGGCTTGTGTAAATTCGCCAATGAAAAGCTGACCATCAAACGGACCGAATTTCCCACCACTATTGTCGAGCATAATGTCTGTGGTCGACTGCCCGACTTTCTTGTATGGAAACCAGACTGCCGGAGGTTTGAGTTGCGGGAATTGTCTCATAGCCTCGGGAAAAGGGAGTCCATTGGGAATCGTTTCGATTCCCTGAATCGGCGATCCTTTCAGATTCATGGAAGCTAATGCTTCGACATGGTGAAAGAAGGCTCCTTTACGCATATGGTGCAACGTATTGGTGGCGACCCAGTTTCCCTGTTGATCGGTGTAGAACATATCTCCGGCACGGTTCACACCTAATCCTGAGGGAGAACGCATACCGGCACAGACGGGAATCAGTTTTCCCTCAGGAGTACATTTCATACCCCAGCCTCGCCAACGACCTTGTGAAAATCCGAGTGTCGGTTCATGGACGGCTCGTTGTTTGTGTTCTTGTTTCAGGCCCAGGCCAATATTCAATGTCAGCCACATGTTACCCTGGTGATCGAGTTTAGGTCCATAAGCGTACTCATGATAATGCCCTGTCACACCCCAACCTTTAGCAACTGTCAGATATTCATCTGCCACCTCGTCTCCATCGGTATCACGAATACGCGTCAATTCACTGCGTTGTACCGTGTAAAAGGAGTTATCCTTCCAGATTAATCCTAGTGGTTCATGCAGTGCAGTCGCAAAACGCTTGTATGTCACATTTTTCGGCGGCTCATCATACACGCCATCCAGAATCCAGATTTCACCTTTACGAATCGTAACGGCAAGGCGTCGTTCATCAAGCACTGCCATGCCACTCACCTCCAGTACAAGATCACCGGGCGCTGGCTTCCAATTTTGCGCACGAGATTTGGTTTGTGCTTTTGAGGTCGTAATCGAAACGAGTCGATAATAGTCCTCTTCGCTTTCGGCGAATGCAGACTGTTGCACGTCAATGTGAGCGAAGCACATCGTCAGCACAAAAACCAGAAGTGAGAAATGCAATCGCTTTACCATTGGTAGTTCACCTCGATTACGATGTTATCTGTGGCTGGAATTGGTATAAGCCAGTCGGTTTCATTTTCAATAGTATGTAGTTTACCAGTCTTTGCGAGAGTTCCTGAAATCGACACCGTTAAACCAGCATCATTTTTCATAGTAGTCGAATTGATCTGTTTCAGATATTTCCCCGTCAATCCACGGAACCACAGATTTTCCTGTTTACTTAATGGCTGATTTCGTTTGATCTTCAATCGTCGTTTCAGTGTTTGTTTTTCGACAGGTTCAAACCGGTCTTCGATTTCAAATTGTTGAAAGTAATATAGAAAGGTAGGGATACCCTCTGCATCAATTTTAAATCCTCGAAATTGATAAGGACTGTCTGCAGAACTGATTGCTGGCCAGCGTTGATTTAGACTGTTTAAGACCGCAAATGGTGATCCTGCAGGCATCAGCACAGGGCTTTCACCAAGGGGTATTGCCGGTGGTGCAAACCGAATAAACCAAGTTCCTTGTGCGTCGAGGAAGCGTCCTTTCCAGGCAATGGCAGGTCTCATATGCTCGGCATCAAATGCGAAATGAACTTTTTCCGGGAAGCCAACAGCAATCGCATGAGTTCCCGCAGCTTTCATAAAGGTGCGTAAGATAATAGGTCGTTTTTTGGGAACTAACTCATAGTTTTTCGACTTTGCTTCGATTATTTTTTCTGGTAGAGGCTGTTTCTTGCTCGCTTTAAGATAGGCCCAGGCAGAAGCGATTTGTCGATCCACATTACCATCGAGTAACGATTTATTCTGGCTTTTTCCATCAGGGAAAAAAGTAGGCATCCGAGTTCGCGGTTTGAGTGCGCCCGGGTTCAACAAAAATTCGCGAAACCAATTGGCATGCACGCGATTCGTGACATCACCCAGATCGGTACCTACCACCCCAGGCATGTTTTCGCCTCGAATCGGATGACATTGTATGCAACCTGTCTCCAGCATCGTGCGACCTGCAACAGCCAGTTTTGTAGAATTATGAAAAATTTGTTTTTCTGTTTGTCTCTGAGTGCGATCTACCGTTTCAAACATCGCAGGTAAAGTCGAAATGACTTTGGCAGGAAAGACTGGCATGCGAGCCAGCATATGGGGGCGAATGTCTCCTTTTCCATTAAGAACTTTTGTTAGCCATTTTTTTTGTAACTTATAACCGATGCCCACTAACGTAGGAGGAATGCGTCCTTCATCACCCAGGTCAATATGTCCGGCAGTTTCAAAATAAGGCTTACGATTGAAACCGACACCCCCTTGTTTCTCTCTTTCGTGACAGGCGAAACAGTTGAGTTGCAATATTTGAAAGCTTAAACGCTGTTCGGTATCTAATTTATTGTCGTCGGGTAATTTTTCCAACGTCTCTTGTATCGCAGTTTGCTGTTGGTCATCAAGAGGATAGTAGGGCAGGCCTTTCTGATGGTTAGTGAGACAGCCTGTCGACGCTTGCTTGCCTAATTTTATAACAGGCTTCGCATATTCTTTCGGCTGTAAATTTTGTACTGTGTGGCAATTTACACACCTCAGCTCTACAAAATATTTTTTACCTTCAGCAATGAGTGTGGAATCACTATTGGTAATTTTTATTTCATCTTGAGGTCGTTGATCTCTTAGTAAGTAGGCAGCGATATCCGCAGCTTCCACAGCCTTTAATTTGAGATTCGGCATACGTCCTGACGGCCGACTTTGAGCTGGATCCAGCAGAAAAAACGTTAATGCCTTACGAGTGTACTTTGCCGACAGATTCCCATGCGGAACCGACTTAACAGGACGCATTGCGCCTGACAAGCCTAGCTCTTTAATGTCTTCCGGGTCGAGTTGTGCGAGCATTTTGTCGGTAGGAGAAATTTTCGTTTCACCTGGTTCGTAGGTTTCATCCGGCTCATGACAGGCAACACAGCCGATCTTGTGGTACAAATTCTGTCCCTGTTTCACATTTCCTTTCTTCCAGAATTCATAAGGGACTGGATTCGAACCAGTGGCTTTAATTGTTGGATATGCGGTACGTTGAGTTGCTAAGAATGCAGCTAATGCGTTGATTGTCTGGCGTTTTTTGTTTTCTGAGAAACCATGTAGAACGTCGGGCATCGTTGTGCCGGGTTTGACTAAATGTGGAGATCTGAGGTAGTCCCTGATCCATGTTTGTAGCCGACGATTACCAATACTGGTCAAGCGAGGGCCGCGTTTGGGTTGTAAATCAGAATGTGGGGTCTGATGACAGGCGGTACAACTCAGCTCGCTCAATAATAGCCATCCGCCTGTTTGTGATTTGATCTCACCATGTCGAGCAAATCGGTCGAATCCAGATACGAAGGGGGGGCTTCCTATGTCAGAGTGAGCCACACTGCCATTAAACAGGAAAATATGCCCTAACAGAGAGAATATCAATAGCCGTCTCATTGCAAGTTTCTTTCGTTCAGAGCGCTCTAACAGGGCAGAATCCGTTTTTTATTTTCGTCACGATTTAGCCCATTCTAATTCTAGGTGGATATATTGATCATAAAGTAGCATTATACGCAAATCAATCAGGGCAGTTTAACTATCAGAGTCCATGCGATTCTTCATCGCTTTGATAAGACCTTATTATTGAGGTCATAAATTGATTTCTTCGAAGAAGGAATGGAATGCTGTAGTTCGAAGAGCAATAAGAACAAACTGGATCCACTAAACTCAATAAGGATGTTCCTACTGAGTTTGCAGACTTAATTCGCTTTCATCGAGCGCATTTTGTAGAGTGGCTGAATATTCTTTGTACTGGCGGTCCAGCTCGGTATAAGAGGCGCCGGTTAGCTCTTCCAGAGTTTTTGCGTTGTTGCGAACTCGGGAGTTAAAGCTATAAAGTTGTGTCAGCTGACTGATAAAAGCGTCGCGATATTTTCGGCCTTCAGCATGCATAAAAAAATGAGACAATCCTGAGGCTTGACTATAGTTGGGACTTATGTTTGGGCTCGTCTGAAATGCATTACGGCCCATAGAGGCGAATGTCTCCAGAGGAATATAATAGTTATCTTGCAGGAGACGATAACGGGCTGCGTTGAAGCGAATATGCTTTGGATTCCCGGATCTGAAAACATCGCCTTTTTTCTCAAATGATTCCATATAGCAGGCAATGCCCTCGATGGCCCAAAAATGATTCTTCTCGCCAACTTCCCTGTTTTTGGAAACGATACCCGCTTCATAAAACAATTGATGCGTTGCTTCATGATAAAGTGTTCCCAGATCGCCTTCCGCATCAGGGCGATGGTAAAAATGAGAAATCCGATCACCAAACAGATAAATACCGTGTGTTAATCCGATTTGTGGAATCTCTTTCTGTAATCTATTTACGTATTCTTCCCGAGTACTGTAGTAATGCATCACATGCTGATGACCATTTTTTCGTTTGAAAAAATTTCTGGCTCCTTGAAACAACTTATTCAGTTGCTCTGGTGTATTGAAAAAGCCGACGAAGGTCTGATGGAAGTAGCGATAAAAATCTTCCATTTCGGTTGCCAGTTTGACACCCATTTCAAGGCTGTGATTCGTTTTAATCAGAAAATGTTCGGTACGGATTTCCCAGGCGTTTCGGAAGTCACGCCTGATTTCCGCTTCCTGTGCTGACGACTTCCACCGACCATTGACGTAGCGTTCTCCTTTTTCATAGCGGGCAATATGAGCGGCCGGAAGCCAGCCATACTTTTCGTGCCATTGATACTTTCGGCGTTGCATCTCCTTTTCGAAAGGAGTAACCCAGTCATTGCCGTTACGAACGTAACCCAGAATCAATCTAACTGAGCGATGATCCGGGTTAAGAAAAGCGGTTTCTAAGACCAAGTCATATGCAAAACTGGGAAAGCCTGCATGCAATACTTTGCGCGAAAACACAAACAGATCATTTGCTTGTTTTTCCTGCAGATTACGAAGTTTCAAACGCCAGGCACGTTCTCCTGTGGGTAGGTTAAGAGGAATTTCATCACGCACTGATTTTGGAAGTGGATTTGATTGCGGATCAAGCTCATCTAACTCTTTCAGCAACTGGGTGATTTTCTGCACTCCATCAAGTTGTTGATCTTGCTGGCATTGAACGACTAGTTTCTTCAAATTCGCTTCAAAGTTTTTTTGCAAAGCCGCGTGTTGTTTCTGATAAGTCATCAGCGCGCGAGAGTTTTGTGCGAAGCTTCGAGTTGGCATTCCCAGTAGTAACAGGAAGATCATCAGACTGTAAAACGGGATGCTGAAATTAAAACGTCTATTCGTATCTTCAACCAGTCTCAAACGGGCAATAGCGATGCCGAAAATGGATTGATGATTTTGAATAGACATAATCGCAGTTCTTCCTTATTGAAACCGAAGCTGGAAATCTCGCTTTATAATTGTAGACGAGGCGATCAGCGGAAAAAAGAAGTATTCTTGAGATTAACCGTGAATTTGATTAAGGCAATCCTTGTATGACAGTTACACCATGTAATGTGACTCGATCATAAGTGGGTGCGAACTCGATTTCCTGCGATTCATTCATAGTTGGTCCGTTGCCCCCCTTAGAATAACGTCGGAGAGTCGCTTTACGGTTTCCAAAGGAACGCATTGTGTACAAGTCTTTCGATTCATCAAAGCTAATCGTATCGGCTCGAGCAATAAAAGATTGATTCATCGGGGTACTCTTGTTTTTGATGAGCGTATTCCCTTCCAGTTCTGCATTTCCTTTTGCTAAAACTGAAATGAATTTCTTTTTCTGACCGTTGATTTCATGCTGGATGAGTTTCAAAGAATTACTGCGCATCCATCCTGCTTGGGGGGGCAGTTTATTGGGATTTATGGTATCGAGAGGCCGTTTGACGGCTCCGTAGGTAATTTGCACGCGATCGTCGAAGTTAGTACTGCGTTGTGAAACATTACCCTCCATTTTGCCGTTAAAGTCAATCCGCGTGTAGGTCCAACTATCTGTGTCGGTCTTTTGTGGCTGATTGGCTTGTGAAACTTTTGTTTGCGAGTTAGGTTTTCCCGGATTTTCTCTCCGCCACAAAATCAACCACCCAGGACCGTGCGCTTCGGCATTGCCTGTTTCCTGATCGACATTCATCTGCCAGAAACTGGCGCGGCGAATTCCAATTAATCGATTTTCCAAATACTCATTGCTCTCTACTTCCACTCCATCTCGACAGGTAATGAAATGAACTTTTGGTTTCTGTTCCTTTGAGTTTTTTTCTGTAAAAGAAACTCGATCAGACAGAATTACTTCCATTTCCTGACAGCGTAGCCGGTTATCTCCCATATTGGTTCTGACTTTTCCGAAGAAGTTTGCTGTCAATCCATCGAAGATCATTTCCTTTTCCCAGTGTATTTCCAAAACATGATCAGACTGGTCTGCCGAACCACTTAGGGGAGATTTCGCTTTACTCTGTCCTTCGGTAATACCTTCTGCACCGGAAAGTAAACCAGCAGCAGATCGTCTGCCCCCACGCACAGGGAGCAGTAGTAGGCCTTTCCCCTGGACTTCAGCTCGGTTTGCAAGACGATAGAGAAAAATATTATCGCCTTCCATCTGGAAACCTCGTTCATTGATTTTCGCAGGTCTGCCAATGACATGTACCACTTGATCATTGTTGCCTTTGTTTCGGATATGCAACTGGTTACCAGTGATATGCAATGGTTTTTCTTGCGCACCATGAAGTTGTTGAACAGAGACATTTCCTTTGGTCCAAACTTCTGCGACTTCAGCTTTTTCGAGCGCATTCTTTTGCACACGCAGTGTCATAAAATCTGCAATTACCATTACTGGTTCGAGCGGTTTATTTGCGTCGCGTCTACCAAAGAAATCAGAATTTTTTTTACGAGACGGGAGCTTAGCTCGACCTTCTTCTGAATCAATAGTTTGATTGTCATTGGTTGAGACAGTTTTTTTAGGTTGGATTGAAAAAGGGCCACTTTGATTCATGGCGAGCGTCTGTATGCGCGTTGATTGAGGTGCCTTTAATGGAAGGATTGGATCCTCAACTGCAAATGCTACCTGTTTTACAGTCGGCTGTTGTAGCTGCGTTTGATTTCCAATAGGCGCATTGGGCGCTGACTGCGGGGTCGCTACGGGACCAAACCAGACTTCGAGCCGTTTGGTTTTTCCTCTGAGTTGGGGACTGTAAATGGCAACATCCTGCTCCGCAATCATTTTGTACGGATCCAGTTTGTTCTGCATCTTTCCAGAATCGGTTAAGGCTTGTTGACTTGATCCTTGTTTTTTTGAATCGATTTCTTTTAAAGAAGGCAGATCGCCTTTTAACCATAAACGTATTTTTTGTGCGGCGATTGCAAATTTTTCAAGTGGCTGAGTGACGAAACACTGCTTTTCCAGTTCTACCATTTCAAGTCCATTTTGTGGATCAATGGTTTTTTTCATCTGTTTGGCCCATTGGATTCTGGTTAACTGGTCTGTGTTAGCATCATGGTATTTTATCCGGCCAGCTCCTTTGCAGGTAACCGTTTCCAACTTGCCCTCTTGGTTCTGGATAATGGTGATTTCAGGACACCAGAGTTCTGAAGATTGCTGCTTAATGTAAACATTTCTTTTGTCAGTTAGAACGATGGTTTTGGTTTCTTCGTTATAGGAAAGTCGCGTCATTGTGCCTGAAAATTGATTTTCTTCGGAGATGAGTCTGACATTACTGCCGGTAGCAACGAGTTGTTGGAATTGAAGATTACCACTAGAACGAACGAGGTCAGTCTTGTCAGACGTTTTTGGTGTTGTTGTTTGACTTTCAGCGTCTTCTTTGCGAACAAACTGCAATTGTAAGTTATAACATTCTAATGTATCTTTTTGGTACGGGCTGGTTGGTTGATAAACGCGAACGTTGTCGGTAAACGTTCCCTGATTTGTTTCCAGGTTAAATGTAAAGCTCCCTGCGCTTTTTACAGTTGCAAAACGTGGCTTTCCGTTTTTTGATGACGCCGGTTTTTTTTTCAAGGCCAGTTTCATATGCACGTCCCGGCGAAGTACGATTTCTCGAATGCCCTCTGCAGCCGGCTTGAGCTCCGTTGGTTTCGTGGCAGAAGGGATTAGTTTCATTTCAATGCCACGCGCCTGACCTTCGTGATTTTCATATGCAAAACGAACTTCGTGATCGCTCCAGATGTTCATGGATGATTCATCGTAGAAGAAATTACGTCCATAAATGACTAGACCATTCGGTCCTGTAATTTTTACATTGCCTTCTAGTGAGCCAGCAATCATCCGCCCGGGGTCAGTGTGTTTGACCCCAAATGGGAATTCAAAACGAATCAGCGCCTCTTGACTCATTAATGCAAATGGTTGTTCAGCTTTCCCTTTTTTCTGGTCGAACATCAACATCGCAAACGGTTTCAAGCGTGCTGCTTTTTTTTCTTCTTCCTGCTCCCATTTTTCAGTATAGACGAAGACATTTTCATCCTGGAATTGGTATCGAGCATCAGCGGCCCAGGGACTTTCGGGTAGATGCGTTTTGGCTCTTTCGTTATTCCCTGTTGCATAAGCAGGCGATTCGATGACTTCTTTCGGAAATTCGCGGCGGATCACTTTTTCTTTAATCACAAGTCGTATCGCCTGCGCATAAACAAGGTACGCACCAGTTAGTGAAGCTGTTGTGACCCAGATCAACAACAGACGACTGGCTATCAGGCGATCGAATAATCCATTCCGATTATGGTGAATGGCTTCTGCCATAGAAATTACAAGGTCGTTTCTAAAATAGGATGTGACTTATTGAAAGGAAAAAATAAAAATCCGAAATTAACTCGCTTGAGTGTTCACTTCGGCTGATTCACGTTGTGGTTGCCAACCAATGACATCGGTAATATCGATGAGACCTACTAAGTAATGTTGTTGATCTACGACAGGCAGTTCGCTTAATTTACGAGTTTTAAGTAATGTAATTGCTGCTTCCAATGAAGCATCAGACTGAATGGTTGTGGGTTCGGCTGTCATAACTTCGGAAATAGGACGATCCAGCTGTCCTTCGCGACGTTCTTCCAGTAGTCTGGCGAGGTCACTATCAGTAAAGATACCGGTGACCTGATCTAATCCATTGACAATAATCACAGCACCACTTCGGCGACCGGGACGACTCAACTGAATGAAAGCCTCTCGAATGGAAGTGGTTTCTCTGGTGACACGCACTTCCTTACGATCGCGCATCACTTCATTGATTTTCGTCAAACGTCGTCCCAGACTTCCGCCAGGATGAAATGTCGCAAATTGTAATGGAGTGAACCCGCGTGCTTTGCTGATCACGAGAGATAAGGCGTCCCCCATAGCGAGCATTGCGGTAGTCGTTGTGGAAGGCGCCAATTGATGTATGCCTGCTTCTTTTAAATCCCCTAAACATAACACTACCTGAGATGCCCGTCCAAGAGTGCTTGTCTCGTGGGCAGTGATACTAACCAGTGGCAGGTTCATTTTCTGGATGAGTGGTATTAAGCGCCGTAGTTCCTCTGTTTCACCACTGTTAGAAAGCGCGAGTAACGTATCATCGGTATGAAGACAACCCAGATCTCCGTGAATGGCTTCTGCCGGATGTAAGAAATGAGAACGTGTGCCTGTAGAGGAAAGTGTGGCACAAATTTTTTGCGCGATGAGTCCCGCTTTTCCCATTCCTGTGAGAATCACGGCTCCTTTTCTTGACAGAATTAAATCGATGGCATCACAGAACTCAGTTCCCAAATTCTGTCCCATCTGGTGTAAGGCATCTGCTTCGCAAGAAATGATTTCACGCGCATCACGTAATTGATCAAACTGTGAAAACTCGATTACCGACCTTGCAGGCAGAGAACTCATGTCGCCATTCCTTTGTCGCATCCTTGAGGGCATTTTCAGGGGAGCGGAAGTATAAAATGAAGCCCAAAACGGGTCAATCCGAGTCCAGGAACATCAAATTGGCGTAAGTTACTGTTTTAAAATGGCTTATCGAACTTTGTTAACTGAAGTTATTCCAACGACTGGCAGTATAATCCTTCTTGTTATGATTTCATGACAAGGATTGTAGAAGAATGCACGAATCGACACTCGTATTTTGTATGAGACCATCTAAAATGTTTTTTCCTTCGATAATCTAGTGATAGATAGTTAACTCTATCTCACTATCTGCCACACATATTCTAAAAAGAACAATAGCCTTGGTGATTTCGATGGCGGATTCATTTTTTCATGAAATGATTTTCTCAACATCTTGAGCTATTTATGCTTAGATAGCTCAGGTAACAGTAGACGGATAATTATGTTTGTAGATCGTGTTGATATTTATTGTAAAGCCGGTGATGGTGGAGATGGTTGTGCCAGTTTTCGACGGGAAGCACACGTACCTCGTGGTGGTCCCAATGGTGGGGATGGGGGTAAAGGCGGAGATGTTGTTGTGCTTGCAGATGAGAATGTCAGTAGTCTGGCGAATCTCATTGGTCATAAACATTGGAATGCGGAGCGGGGAGGCCACGGGCAAGGGAGTTTAAAAACAGGGAAAAGTGGCCAGAATGCTATCATCATGGTCCCCCCCGGTACGCTGGTACTGGACAGCAAGCGCGGGCATCTCTTACGTGATATGAAACAGAGTGGTGACCGAGTTGTCGTAGCGAAAGGTGGGGATGGTGGACGTGGAAATCGTCATTTTGCGACAGCCACTCATCAGACACCCCGTGAATTCGAGCCTGGAAAGCCAGGAGAACACCGGGATGTTTCACTCGAATTAAAATTAATCGCTGATGTCGGACTAGTGGGGAAGCCCAATGCTGGAAAATCCACTCTATTAAGCCGCCTTTCTAAGGCACATCCTGAAATCGCCGCTTATCCATTTACCACAAAGTATCCTAATTTAGGGCTTGTGCGCGTCGGCTTTGACCATCAATTTGTGGTGGCTGATATCCCTGGTTTAATTGAAGGCGCCCATGCCGGAATCGGGCTCGGGCACGAATTCCTGAGGCATGTCGAGCGGACACGGGTGCTTGTGCATCTGGTAGAACCTTCACCCATGGATCAAACCGATCCCATTCAGAACTATCGCCAAATTCGGGAAGAAATGCGGCTCTATGATCCTACTCTGATGGAACGTCCAGAAATCATCGTCGTCACCAAGTGCGAACTTCCCGATGCAGCTCCCGTTGCAGAGTTACTGGAAGAAGAGCTAGGTCATTCCATAATACAGATTTCATCTGCTACGGGAGAAAACCTGGAACAATTGATTCGGATGATTGTCGACGAACTGCAAACGCTGGAAATTGAGGCTTGAATCTTGTGAAGGAAGACAAGTTGAGTTTGAACAATCACGAAAATAAAGAGTCTACCCAGACTCCTACTGAATCTACGAAATCTGAAGTGACTTCCAGGGAGATTCGGGTTCGTTTTGGAAAATATGGCGCGGGACTGATGATGGTGTTGGGCTTCGCCTTTCAAGCGTTTTTCAATTCGTCCCACAGTCAAACCCAGAGGATTACTGAGTTGGGTATACTAATGCTGGTTGGTTTCTTACTAGGATGGGTTTTTGCACGCATCCGATTTTGAAGCCTTTATGATTACCGCGTTCCAAATTGTAAATATTGCATTTCCAATTGTGATCTGATAACGATTGCAAATTCTACAAAACAGTTTTGATTCATTTCACACTCTACTGTTACGGTAAAATTTTCAATAATGTGCTATAAGTGATTAAAAAATTTAGACTTAAGCTGTATGCACTAGAGTCTTTAAAAGATCAAATTTACTTTTTTCTCATCATTGGTCTCATGTTTGCATAAAAGAAGATTACCTGTTACCAACCCCTTTCGTCTGAATCGGATTCACCGACGATGGTTTCAGGTGACTCGAACCACAGGTTCAGCAAGCGATCAAATCTCAAAACCCCATTTCGAGTGATCGACCCAAAACTATCCCGTTACAATCAATTAAGAGTTTGTCAGCCAAGACCAGCATCTCTGGCTGCATCAATAAGGAACAAGAGGGCATGGAAGCTCAACTTTGTCGTTGTCTCATTTTGTGTTTGGCTTCATTCATTTCGCTGGGAGCCTCTTATAAGACTCCTAATTTTGTCACACATGCACCAACTCCAGAGATTGCCAAACAGATTGGCGATGCTGCAGAAATCTACCGAAAAGAGTTAGCCATTACCTGGCTGGGTCACGAATTACCAAAGTGGTATGCCCCATGTCCGATTAAAGTCAAAGTTGGTAACTATGGTGCAGGAGGGGCTACTACTTTTTCCTTCGACCGTGGTCAAGTGTTTGGCTGGGACATGCAGATTCAGGGGACATTGGAGCGAATCCTGGATTCTGTATTACCTCATGAAGTCAATCATACTATTTTTGCTTGCTACTTTCGTCGTCCACTTCCGCGCTGGGCTGATGAAGGGGCTGCTACGATTGTGGAACACGAATCAGAGAAAAAGCGTCAAAGATTATTAAACCGGCAAGTGATGGGAACCAATCAGCGTATTCCTCTCAGGCGTTTGCTGTCGATGAAAGAATATCCATCCGAAATGCAACAGGTCCTCACACTTTATGCAGAAGGATACTCACTTGCTGATTTCCTGCTGCAAGCCGGTGGTAAAAAACGTTATTTGATGTTTCTGGAAGACGCACATAAAAATGGCTGGGATGAAGCGATCGCGAAGCAGTATAAATACAAAAATGTTGAGCACTTGGAACAACATTGGAGTAAGTGGATCATCGCTGGTAGCCCTTCTTTACAGCTTCCTGCTGACCAACAACTTGCAACCAACGAACAAAAACCAGAAAACAAAAATCTTGTGATTCGATCACAAAGCCCGGATGACGAAGAGGCAGAGGTTGCTTTATCACAAGGCGAACAAACAACATTGGCAAGCTTGGATGAGCAAAGAGATCAAGCCTTACGTAAGTCACGACCACTTCCCATTGAATCACGAATTCCTTTTGATGGCCGCAGAGTAAAGAGTCATGAGCATCGTTCTACGGTAGCCTTTGTTCCCGAATCAAAGCGGATTCCACGCAATGCCCTGGATCAGAAAAGAGAGCAGTCAGTGCGTGCCCAAGTTCGGTCCCAACCAAAGCGAATTGCTCAAAACAGGAGTTCTCAGTGGCCTGCCAAGCGTTTTAATCGAGTTGCGAATCCTGGTGGTGGAATCAGTCTAGGTGAGTCTGCCGAAATTGATTTTTAGATCAAGCCTCAAGGTTCGGCAGAACGGCAACCCGATAAGAGCGTCGATTTGCTGATTCAGCAAATGCAGCAGATACATCTTCCAGAGAAAATGTCTGTTCGCAAAGTCGATGAAACGGATAGGTTTTTTGATGTCGTTCAAGAAAGTTCAGCGCATTTGCGAGATCAAAGTCGATATAATTGTGAATTCCTTCTAGTCTGATTAGTCGACGTACAATTTTTTCTGCTGGAAATTGAACCGGTCGTGCGGGGTATACCGAACCGACGAGAATCATTGTGCCACCAATGGCAGTTGCTTCCAGACCACTCTCAATGACTTCTGGTACGCCCGTCATATCAAACACAAAATCGACACCTCGACCTTGAGTCAAATGTTGGATCTCTGCATGCAGAGGCTGCTCTTTTTTTACCAACAATGTATGATTTGCTCCAAATTCCAGGCTCCGTTTGAGACGTGATGCGTCGATGTCTGTAATAAAGATGGATTCAGCACCTTTCGAATGTGCTACAGCCGAGGCAGTCACTCCCAGCATTCCTGCACCCAATATTAATACGGAGCGATTTTTAACATCGCCGGCAAGTCGAAACGCGGCCATAACAGTTGCGGTCGCACAATTGGCAGGACTGGCAATCAGATCAGGCAGTGATTCTGGTACTTTGAAAAGAGTCGTACCTTTGGCCAGATGGCAATGGCTGGCCAATCCACCACTCAGGTAATTTGCGTCTGTCAATTTTTGATGACCATATTTGAAGAGTCGAGAACATTTTTGTGTTAGTCCACGTCGACAGTATTCGCAGTCTTTGCAGGAAACGGCAACAGACCAGGTAATTCGATCACCAACTTTGACAGGACGTTCCAGAAAATCCACGGTCGGATATTCAGGGTGTATGTCGACTACGCGTCCTACCATTTCGTGCCCGAGTATGGTAGGGCAGGGAGTGGTGCGTGTACCTTGAAATGTATGCAGGTCACTCCCACAAATTGTGCAACAGAGGATTTCTACGAGCACTTCACCAGGCTGTAGTTCAGGTTGCTCTACAATCGAACATTCTAATGTTGGCTCACTACCTGTCAAAACGATCGATTTACATTGAGCATTCATGTTTTTATATCTAATAATAACGAGGAAAATAAACTATTCGAAATATATGACGCTTTGTGTTGAGATTCTAAAAGATACAGGTTGATGATACTTTTTTATAGGATTTGTACTGATGAGCGAAAAGTGTACTTCTTTATTACTTTATGAAACATGTTCTAAGAAACTGTGATAGCATGTAGTACCTGTTCAATATGTTCAACCAAAGCCAACATGTCGTCAGGAAATACATTACCGATATTTCCAATTCGAAATGTTTCGGCCTGACTTACTTTACCCGGGTAGATCACATAGCGGCGTTTTTTTAACTCGTCGTAAAATTCGTTAAACGAAAACTGTGGATGCTCCGGATAATAAAACGAGGTTATGATTGGCGATTGTAATTCGCGCGGTAAGAGCGTATTCAAACCTTGTTTTTGCATCGCAGTGACCAGTGTAGATTGATTTTCAGAATAACGGTTATATCTCTGCTGAATACCTCCTTCTGTTTCCAGTTCTTTCAAGGCTTGGAGAAAGGCACAGACTACATGTGTCGGAGACGTGTATCGCCATTTTCCTCCTTTGTGTTCCATTTCATTCCATTGACTAAAAAGATCCAGACTCAGAGAGCGTGCGAAACCAGCCGTTTGTTCTAACATCTTCTGGTTAGCGATGACGAAACCAAAACCGGGAACGCCTTGAATGCATTTGTTGGATGATGATATTAGATAATCAATATGATGCGATTCCATTGAAAGTGGAATTCCACCGAAGGAAGACATAGCATCTAGGATATAATCTTTTCCTGCCTCAGCGACAATCTTTCCCACCTCAGCTGCCGGGTTCAACATACCTGTTGTTGTTTCGCAGTGAACCATTGCCACATGGGTGATTTGATTATCGGTTGCCAGATAATTTCGGATTTCATCGAGATCAGGTGGTTCCGTTTCGGGGTACGACAGCTCCTTCAGACTGATATTCAAACAGCGAGTGATTTGTGCGATACGTGCTCCATAAGCTCCGTTGGAAATCACCAGCAACTTTCCATCAGGGGGAATCACCGAGCCGATAGTTGCTTCGACGGCAAATGTACCGCTTCCCTGCATGAGTACGGACGTGTAGCCTGATTCATTAGTAGCAAGTTGAACCAGGCGATTGCGGATCTCCACCACACGTTGGTTATAGTCAATATCCCAGGTCGAATAGTCAACCTGCATCGCTTCGCGCACACTCTTTGTTGTGGTCAAAGGGCCTGGTGTCAGTAATAAGTAGGGAATCTCTGCATCCATCTTAGAATTCTCTCGATTCAATTTGATCAATGATTTCTGGAAGTGTATTCAATGTTGGAATGACAAAATGGGCGCCCGCATTTTTGAGCTTGGTTTCTGCGGCGTGTAGTCTTTCTTGTTGTTGTTCGCAGTTTAACTCTTCAAATTCAGAAAGCGATAAACCTACCTCACTGCCTGTTTGTGTCAGACCCACAGTCCACGTTCCCGCGTTCAGACCAGCTTCAATGTCAGGAATGGTATCACCGACTTTGATGACCGAAGTGGGAGGAAATACATTGAGGGCCTCCATATTTCGATAAATCATCCAGGGAGCAGGCCGCCCTGCAGGAACTTCATCTGCACACATGGAGAAATCGGGGGTATAACCATGGGAACTCGCAATCTCCAGGATCGGTTCTGCAACGATTCGCGGGTAACCGGTCGTCGAGCCAATTTTCATACCCCGCTCCCTTAGCAGGGATATAGTTTCGCAGAGACCGGGAACGAGTTCAGTATAGTTAAGCGCTTCTTTAACTTGCAGAGGCATAAAAGTATTGTAAATGTGCTCGACGTCTTTTTCTGCCCAGGGCTTCTGATGCACCTTCTCCCATTGCGCGGCAATTTCTGGGATTTGAAAGAGACTGCGGATGTGGTCTTGCTTATGCAGGCCCATTGGCCCTCGTGCTTGTTGAGGCGTCAGTTCCACACCACAAGTTTGAAATGCTTTAATAAACGCGGAGATCGGCGCAAAACAGCCATAGTCGATAGTCGTGCCTGCCCAGTCGAAAATAACAAGTTGAATTTTTAATGCTTTCATAATGACTTTCGATTGATAGATTTACAGAGTTTCTTGTTCCAGAACTCTGTCGACGTAAATTAAAAAATGTTCCAGTTCCGGTGTTTTATAATTGGGGATTTTTGCAGCTTCATCCCAACTGCGGAGACGTAGAGCTGCCGCATGCCAGGGATTATCTTCGAATATTTTCAGTTCTTCTTCTTCAAAGGGCCCTCCCTGAAGTTGCAGGCTCAGTACTGAGGCTGGTGACAATTGCGAATGGTATTGGGGGTCTAAAGCACAACGGTAGCGTTTGGCGTCGACATGCAAACGGATTGGTTCGGTCACATCGGGAGGAAAGTATTGAAGCAGCCACTGTGCACCAATGGATTCATGTAGATCGTCTATGCCTTGCTCGGCACAGTCTTCATCATGTTTGTGTAGTAAATGACCAATATCATGTAGTAATGCGGCAACAATTAATTCCAGAGCCTCTCCTGCTTGTTCTGCAGAAAAAGCCGCTTGTAATGCATGCTCTGTCTGTGTGACTGGTTCGCCGGCATACATCGAATTCCCTTTTTCAGTAAAAAGGAGCCGGATTTCTTCGACGATCTTGAGCGGATCATGTTTAAACATCAGGGACCTCGCTGTTAGATTTGGGTAAGAGTGCCTGAGCCAGATTCATTTCCCGTTCCTGAATTAACCAATACACAATGCCGGCAATGATGGCTGTACAACAAACGCCTGCCAATCCACCAAAGGCCATCTTCCAACCATAATTTTGGGCAATCATTCCAATTGTATAGCCAGATAGAATACCACCTAAATAGCCGGCAGAATCGACGAGACCTGCCACCGTCGAGCAACCTCGTTTTCCTCCCAGGTCAATGGCCATCACACCGGAAAGAAAGGAGTAGGGAGCCATTAGAAAAAACGCGACCAGTGAGAGAAGCGTGAGAGCCAGAATTGGCTTCCCAGAGACATTGATAGTGGCGAGTAGTATCAACGATAAAACCAAGAGTACTAAACTGGGGAGCACGACCCGTCCATGTCTTCCACGTAATCGGTCCGAAGTGATTCCTGCCAGATATGTTGAGCAGCCTCCCACAAGAGGGAACAACATACTACCAATGGCAGCACTCCCGATATCAAATCGGGCTACTTCGTTTAGAAAAGTAGGCGTCCAAAAGTTGAACGTTTCACGCACTAAAGTGAGGCTGAAATTCATGATGCATATCAACCAGAATAATGGACTGGCGAGTAATGGTTTTAAAACCGCTTTAATCGAAATGCGTTCTGCATGATTTCCCTCTTCGCCAAAAACATTCATGGGGTTTGCATCAGGTTCAGGTAAACCTACATCGACCGGACTTGAGTTTAAGGTTCGATAAACAAATACGGCAATCAAAGTCAGAGAAAACGCGGCTACGAAAAAAACGGTTCGCCAATCCGTAAGAAATCCGAGAAGAGAATAATTTTCTCCGATTGAAATTAAACTGCCCAGATAGAATCGAGCGAACGCGTCTCCAAATAAGAAAGAAAGTGATAGTATCGCCATCACGGTTGCATGTCGTTCAACAGGGAACCAACGGGACGCAGTTTTCACCAGTGCGACCCATCCCATTGATTGAAAAAAACGATTGCAAGCCCAAAGGAAGATAAAGAATATCAAACCGGAGGCGAGCCCGAACAGAATTGAAAATAGGATCGAGCAAATCATACCCATCAAGAAAAGTAATCTGCCGCCGAGGAAGTCTGCCAGATAACCATTGATGATTTTGCCAACCGTATAAAGGATGATGCCCGCTGAGGCGACAGTCCCCATTTCGATTTTTGTAAATCCCTCTTTTAGCAGTAATGGCGTGGCGACAGCGAGATTAGAACGGCAGATATAATAACCGACATAACCCAGGAACAGACTCAGTAGGGTCATGCGTTGCCATTTTTTTGAAGTGTCTTTAGACATCGAATGCTGCTTAATTAGATGGAGAGTCGGCTGATGTTTTCTTTTGCCAGCCCGGGGCCTGTTGTCATCCCTTTGCCACCGATACCGGTGATGAGATCAATTCGTTCACTCAGAGAGTACTGAAAGAGCCCAGCTGATTTTTCTTCAGTATAAATACCACACCAGCGATCTGTGACTTTAAAATCTAGATTTACAAACATATTTTGTGCATAGTCTATCATCTTTGATTCAATCTCGGCTGACAGAAACTCGGTCGGCGGTTCCTCAGAATATTCATGCGAATCACCCAAAATAAATTCGTTGTGTTCATTTTGAGTGAACCAGATTTGAATGCCTCGGTCTTGTAAGGCTTCGTCCGGCAATTCCAGAGAAACGCCCTGTGAAAACTGAGCATTCAGAAATGCAGGATAACGTGTGAGTGCAATGGGGGAGGCAATGTTGACACCAAGCATTCGATGATTGGGATTTGCCAGCTTGAGCATCTGCAGTTTGCAATAATGGAGGTTACTTTCAGCATAGATTTCCGGAAACAGTGTTTGTAGATCGGCTCCGGAGCAGGCAAAAACCTGCTGAGCATAAAATTGTCTGCCATCTGCTGTTTTAATTTGACTATGATTCTTACGTTCTTCTACAGAAACGACCGTTGCTTTGGGAAGATAGTCACAGTCAGATGAGCTGGCGAACCAGTTGATAAACGCACGAAAGAACAATCCCGGGTCTAACTGTAAATCATTCGGAAAATAGAGACTTCCTTTGCAGAAATCCGTATTCAAACAGCAACTTGATTGAACTGTTTCTTTTGAGTTTCGAAACTCCGCTGGACAATATTCATCATGTTGTTCCTGCGCCATACGTTTCAAAAAAGAAGCTTCCGCTTCTGTATGGGCCAGATACTGTGTCCCGACACGGCGGATGTGAACTCCCAGCAGGTCAGATAACTCAGAATAAATCTCGCAGGAAGCCAAGGCACGGTCACGCCAGATACCAGGCGGCATTGCGCTCGGAATAATCAAGCCAAAATTTCTTATCGATGCTTGTTGTGGAAATACGTCTTTATCGATTAATAGCGTTTTTAACCCTCGTTGCATGGCGAAGTAGGCATGAAAAGCCCCCAAAACACCTGCACCGATCACAATGACATCGTAATTACGCTGATAAGGTTGAGTTGACATGCTTTAAGAATATGCAGAATCGGGATGAAAATCGAAAACGAAACAAGTTTGGGTCTGAGGAGAAGAACAGGAAAACTTCCCCGCAGACCTCTTTCAAACTTTGTTCTAGATTGAAAATTATGTAGGACTCAGTTTAAATTACAATGACAAATTGCGCAGTATAATTGATAATATTTACATCATCTTCATGGCTTCTTTAACAAATCATGCCTGGGATCCCATATGGTGAATTCGGTAAAAGAGTAAATTAGTTCCATTCGCAGTTCAGGAAAGATCCTATGTTAAGGTTCCCCGAGCGTCGCAAAATTGCTTTATTGGTACAGACTTCCAGTGACTGGAGTCGACAGATTATTGAAGGGATTGCCGACTATGCGACCGAGCAAGGGGGGTGGGATTTTTGGATTGAGTTTCGAGGTTTGAAAGAGCAGCTTCAGTTTCCCACTTCGTGGGAAGGGCACGGGACTGTTTGTCGCCTGACTGATACCCGAATCCAGCAATCGATTATTAAGCGACACTTACCGGCGGTCAATGTTTCGTGGCTTGGAAAGCATTCACAAAAAATTCCAAAAGTCGTTTCGGATGAAACTGCATGTGCGAATTTGGCAGCACAGTTTTTTTTAAAAAAAGGGTTCCGCTCATTTGGTTACATTGGGCCCGACCCGAAATCGAACTATCCAGAGACGATCCTGAACCAGTTTCGACGTGCAGTCAAATTGGCAGAAGGAGTTTGTTTTGATTTCCCTTATTATGAGCTCACAAAAGAGGCAGACTATGAAAAACAACAACAGCAGTTGAAACAATGGCTATGGGAACTCCCCAAACCAGTGGCATTATTAGTTTGGTCGAGTAAAGTGGGACGGGAAGTATCTACTGTCTGTGTGAATCATCATCTGGAAATTCCAGATCAGGTTGCTATTCTTAGCATTGAGCACGATCCTCTGATGTCCTCTCTTTCACCAGTTCCGCTTTCCTATATCAACCAGGCTCCTCATGCGGTAGGTTATACGGCGGCAACTCTATTAGATCAGATGATTCAAAGAAAGCCTGCACCAAAGAAGCCGGTTCTGATTCCCCCCTTGTCGATTGAGGAACGTGCTTCGACAGATACTTTATTTGCAGATGATGATTTGGTCAGAGAAGCGGTTCAGTTTATTCGCCAACATGCTCAGGGGCCGTTGCAGGTATCCGATCTCACAGAGCAATTGAATGTGTCCCGCCGTATTTTAGAGCATCGTTTTCAAAAGTCGTTGCACCGATCGCCGGCGAGTGAAATTCGACAGGAGAAATTAAAACGCATCACAAAATTATTACAAGATACAAACTTAACCATTTCACAAATCGCAGCACGTTGTGGATTCCAGCATCAGGAAGCGATGATTCGGATGTTTGGCAGACTGATGGGTATGTCTCCCCGTGAATATCGGCAAGCGAACCATTCCCGGAAGTAATCAAACTCCCTGGATAAATGATATCTCAACGACTGGCAAAGAATCTCCTGGTTCGTAGGAGGTATCATTTTTGCTGTAAATTGTCTCTTTCTTTGTTTGTGATGTGATAGAGAACGTGTTGTCGTAACGGATCTTTTTCTGACAGAGCCGGATGATCAAAATCGCAGAGATAAGACATACCGATTTTTTCCATCACACGTCTCGAAGCTAAATTTGCAGGGACCGTAAAAGAAAAAATCTCACTTAGTTTGCATTGCGTAAATCCAAACTCAAGTGCAACGCGTGCGCCTTCGGTCGCATAGCCTTGATTCCAAAAGGGAACAGCCAAACGCCAACCAATTTCGACACAGGGAGTAAAAACAGCTGTGAATTGGGGAACAGCTAGACCGATGAATCCGGCAAATTGACTGGTCTTTTTCACTTCTACTGCCCAGAGACCAAATCCGTGTTCCTCGAAATGAGCGATAATCCGCTTGACCATTTGTGAACTTTGTTCGTAAGAGAGCGTGTTTGGAAAGTGCTGCATCACCTGCGGATCCTTGTTCATTTCTGCAAAGGGAGCCACATCGGTTTCAGACCACTGTCTTAGAATGAGTCGTGGAGTTTCTAGCGTCATGAGTTTTTGATTTTCACCGAAAGCATACAGATGAGGTCAATCTAAAATATGCTGATGAATCTATGGTAAGGCCAATTTGAATTCAATTCAGCTTTCACTCCACAGAATCCGCTACTTCCGCGTATGATAATCAATAAAACTCACGCAAATCACGCTCAAAATGACAGAGTTGACTCAATCGAGATTGAATTCAGTCCCGCTGCTTGCTCAAATAGATTAACAAAACTAAATAATTCGAAATTAAAGAGTTTCGAATAGCTTAAGAGCGCTTCCATGGAGTATTTTTTGATGAGATCTTTTTGTCTGATCGTATTTTTTACCTTAATTCACGTTTTTAATTCCAATGTGCTTTTGGCCGCTGATTCTAACAGCACACCGACATTGATTCAGGTCCCCGGTACCTGGGAAGCGCAAGCAGACGGGAAATTTTCAGACCTGGATGGTTTTGCCTGGTATCGCTGTTATGTCAAAGTTCCCAAAAACTGGGCTGATATGACCGCACGTCCGCTCTGGCGCGATTCGGTAACACTTTCGATTGAGAAATTAGCGGATGCACATGAAGTCTATATTAATGGGACACGCATCGGCCAAATTGGAAGTTTTCCACCGCAGTTCGAGAGTGGTTATGAAAACTATCAACGCTATAAGGTTCCGCCAGGAACATTGAAAATAGGGCAATACAATACGATTGCCATTCGCGTCTATAACCAGAATGGTCCTGGCGGTTTTCGCGGTGTGCCTCCGATTCTAGCCGGTTACTTTCTGGAATGTGTTCTCAAAGGGAAATGGGAATTTTTACCAGGCGACAATCAAAAATGGGCGATTGCAGGATTGGAAACGAAACCGAATGCAGCCGCTTTCGATGAATTCACACCGGCGACTTCTACTCTAAAACGTTCTACCAAACTTTCTCCGGGTCGAAGATTGGCTCCCGAAAAATCAATGGAGTTATTTGAAACCGACGGTGATATGGTTGTCGAGCAGCTACTGACAGAACCAATGATTGGACAACCACTGTTTATGAGCTTCGATGAACGAGGTCGCATGTGGGTCGTACAATATCGTCAATATCCCTATCCCGCGGGTTTAAAAGTATTGAGCCGCAATAAATATTATCGGATGGAATTCGATCAGGTTCCTCCACCGCCACCTAATCATTTTCCCGGTAATGATCGGATTACGATTCATGAAGATACGAACGGCGATGGTAAATTCGATGAGCATAAAGTATTCGCGGGAAATTTGAATATCGCCACTTCCGTAGTCAAAGGGCGGGGTGGTGTGTGGGTGCTAAACCCACCTTATCTTATGTTTTATCCGGATAAAAATAATGATGATATTCCTGATGCCGACCCGGAAGTACATTTAAGGGGGTTTGGAATTTCCGATACTCATTCGGCTCCGAATAGTCTGCAGTGGGGGCCTGATGGCTGGCTCTACATGGTGCAGGGAAGTAACGTCGTTTCTCATTTAAAAAACAGCGATAAGCCCAAATCAAAATCAATTTACTGTGAAGGACCGGCGATTTGGCGCTATCATCCCGAGACAAAGCGTTACGAACTTTTTGCTGAGGGAGGAGGAAATGCCTTTGGTCTCGAAGTTGATGCAGAAGGGCGCGTTTACTCTGGTCACAACGGAGGGGGCACTCGTGGTTTTTATTATGTGCAAGGTGGATATTATGAAAAAGGAACCGAACGAAAATACGGCGATGTCAGTAATCCCTATGCGTTCGGTTTATTGCCATACATGAAGCATTCAGCGACACCCCGGTTTAGTCATGCACTTGTTAAATATGAAGGGGACACTCTCCCAGAACAGTATCTTGGCAAGCTATTGTCCGTCGACCCGCTTCATCAATATCTGGTATTTTCCAAAATTGAACCGTTGGGTTCTTCTTTTCAGACGGAAGATATCGGCTTCCCGTTGCGTAGCACGGATTTTGGTTTCCGACCTGTTGAAATTAAAGTCGGTCCTGATGGTGCAGTCTATGTGGCTGACTTTTACGAAGAATTCATCGCACACGGCCAACACTATCAAGGACAAGTCGATCCAAACTCCGGACGTATCTATCGCTTCAAGGCAAAGAATGCCAAGCCTCGGAAAGTTGAAGATCTCAGTAAAAAAACAACGCGTGATTTGCTTGAACTACTGAAGCATCCCAATGAATGGCATCGACGCACGGCGCTAAGGCTCATTGGAGACCGCAAAGATCAGTCAGTGCTTCCCATTCTCAAACAATGGATCAAGGAGGACGAGGGACAACTTGCGTTAGAAGCATTTTGGGCATTGAATCTATCTCAGGGATTTGACGAGACAATCGCCGAAGGAACTTTAAAGCATGACAATCCAATGGTACGTTTCTGGACCGTACGACTCCTTGGCGATGATATGGTCGTCTCCACCAACATGCGGCAGAAACTTGTCGAATTAGCGACTCAGGAACCCAATGCAGAAGTGCGTGGTCAGCTGGCGGCAACTGTCCGACGATTGCCTGCGGATGTCTGTCTACCAGTGGTAGATGCCTTGGTACGTTATCAAGAAGACATCAGCGATCCGCATCAACCTTTAATGGTCTGGTGGGCACTTGAATCCAAGGCTGTGTCTGACCGTGATCAAGTGATAGTATTGTTCAAAAATCAAGAATTCTGGAAACAACCACTGGTACAATCGACAATTCTGGAGCGATTGATTCGGCGTTATGCTACTGCTGGTACCCGCACCGATCTGATCACTTGCGCGAGGCTATTCGAATTGGCCCCTGATTCTGTATCCAGAAAAGCATTGATGACAGGTTTTGAAAGTTCGTTCAAAGGGCAGTCTTTAGCCGGTTTGCCTGAAGCACTGGTGCAAGCACTCGCTAATGCCGGCGGTGGCTCTACGACTTTGCAAATGCGATTGGGAAACAAACAAGCTTTGCAGATTGCTTTAGAGGCATTAAAGTCTACCGGTAAGAACCGAGGACAGCTCATCGAATACATTCAAGTGCTCGGCGAATTACAGGAACCTCAAGCGCTTCGCCCGATGCTGAAATTGTTAAGTACAACAAACGATGCAGGACTGCAGACCGGTTTATTAGTTGCTTTACAAAAATTTAATCAACCCCAAGTCGCTCTGACAATCCTCGAACGTTATTCTGCGATCACCGCGGACGTGCTAGAAGTCGCTCAGAACACACTCGTGAGTCGAAAAGACTGGACGCACGCATTTCTGAAAGCGATCGAAGCAGGACAAATCGAGTCTAAGGCAATTCCTATAGATATAGTTCGTAAGATGACGATTCATCAAGATCAGCAAATTGCTGCCTTGGTAGCCAAGCATTGGAAAGAAGTGCAGGGTGCTTCCAATCAACAGATGCAGGCCAACATCGCCCGGATTTCAAATTTACTGAAAACAGAGAAGAGTGATGTCTATCATGGAAAAGAGCTCTATCAAAAAAATTGTGCAAAGTGCCATATTTTGTTTGGTGAAGGCAAACGAGTGGGGCCTGAACTGACTCAATATAAACGTGATGATTCTTTACGCATGCTGATGCATATCATCAATCCGAGTGCAGAAATTCGCGAAGGCTACGAAACATATCTTGTGATTACCGAAGATGGTTTGGTGGTTTCTGGGTTCTTGTTTGACCAGGATAAACAGATTGTTGTGATTCGTGGTGCCGATGGTCAAAATGTGACGATTAAACGGGAAAATATCGATGAGATGATCAAGCAGCCCAAGTCACTCATGCCCGAAGGTCTGCTTGACAAACTAAGTGACCAGGACCTGCGTGATTTATTTGGATTTCTACGAAGTAGTCAACCGGTTTTTAAGTAGCAGGTTCTGAAAGTGAAATTTCATGAACGACTCTAAGTACTGATGCCGTTGCGCACTTGGTGGTTGTTCAATACTATTTTCGGGGTTAAATCCGTGTTGGCGTATATGAAAATCAGAATGATTTGTTGAATACGAAGTCATTCCCGGCTACGATCGATTCGGCCATACGAAATAGAGCCTGTCAGGGGAATGCCCATTATTATCCTGAAACAGCGAACAGAGGGAGTATTGGATAATGACTTACCGTATCGCTATCGCTTTAATACTTAGTTCTCTCGTCACTTTCTCTCTACAAAATTTACTCTCGGCAGAATCGCGTACTCTGCCAACTGAACCGATTGAAATTGGCACCGTGCCCCAATTTGTTTTCGACGGTTACATTGTCGATAATTATTATGCTTTGAAATACAAACAGCAATCGATGGAACGCATTTTTCATGCGCCAAAAAAGCATGGCATGAATCCACTCATTTCCGGTGAAGGTGGCTATGTCAATGTTCGCCGTGATTCACAAACCGGACGGTTTCAGATGTGGTATCAGACCCATGCCCCGAAGCTAGATGAGCAAGGAAAATTCATCGGCTCGAATTATGCGATTGCCTACGCAGAGTCCAAAGATGGTTTAACCTGGAATCGTCCCAGGCTGGGCTTACTAAATTGGAATGGGACCAAAGACAACAATATTGTCTGGAAAGGCATTACCGACAAACGTGCCAGTGGACCATGTCTACTTGATATACCCGAAGGGGAAAGAAAAGGGTATCGTTACCTGATGTCCTACCACACTGGAGGAGCCGGTAAAGGGATGAATGGGATTCGTGTAGTAGGTTCACACGACGGTGTTCATTGGGACAAATCAAGCGACTCGCTCTTGGCAGAACTACATAGCGATACGCTGAATAGCATCGTCTATGATCCCATTTCCAGGCAATATGTAATGTATTGCCGAGCGAAACATATTTACCGTACTTTTAAAGGTTCTATTCTCGACACAGGAGCGTCACGGCGCGTCGCAAGGATGACAGGACCATCAATCTGGGAAGAGTGGGCCACCGAACCCCAGAATATTCTGGTTCCGGACGAACTTGATAATTCGAATCAATTCAATTTTTTTTATGGAATGCCCGTTCGTTATCATGCGGGCATCTTCTGGGGCGCTTTATGGCCATTCAAAATGAACACAGATATTGTCACCGAGCTTGCTTTCAGTAGAGATGGCGTTCAATTCGAGAGACTTGCTTCCCGTCCGCAACTGATTGCACTTGGAAAAGAAGATAGTTGGGATGATGGAATGGTGTTTGGAAACCATTGGATCGAAGTCGGTGATGAATGGTGGTTTTATTATGCCGCTTTTGATGGTCCACATGGTGATTCAAGCGATCGAAAGCCGGGTATCGGCTTGGCGACTACTAAAAAAGAACGTTTGATTTCATTACATGGTCCGCGTGATGGTGGAGTGATAATTACCCGTAAGATCAATTGGCGAGGAGAGAAACTGATTCTTAATGCGAATGCGAGTCAGGGAGAAATCAAAGTCCGTGTCTCTGATGCAAAACGGAGAGTGCTGGATGGATTCGACTACGATGACTGTGTCCCATGTAATTCTGACAATGTTCGTCACGAAATCCATTGGAAAAAGCAGTCCATCGGTTCTCTCAAGGGACAAATTATTCGGCTGGAATTTCTTCTGCTGAATGCAGATCTGTTTACTTTTCGCGCGGATGAATGAATTCCAAACTAACCATTCGGTATGAGTCAGCCTGAAAATTGCGCTACAATTTGATCCGCATGGTCCAGCTCCGGTATCAGGCAGGGATGTTTGTACTGTTCGATACTGCCTCCCAGTTTTTTCTGTCGTTCCTCAGCGAAACGATTCCAGGTTCCTTTAGGGAGTGAGCAAAGTTCTGGTGGAGCAAGGCGGCCTGATTGACGTTTTTCTTCGTATTCACAATTGGCCTCTTGAAGCAGTGTATCAATTTGCTCTAGAAGATCTGGGAATTTTGTGGTCGAGAGGGAAACTGATTCTTCGACGAGCAATTGGTAGTGAGGTGGTTTGTCCCACTTGGGGATAAAGGAATATTGACCGATTTCGAGTGACGTATTTTGAATTGCTTTTCGGACAGAGTCGACGACTTGTGATTCTGTGATTTTTTCTCCCGTCAGATTAGAAATATGCGCCCCCTTATGGAGAAATTCGAGCATTGGTGTCGTTTGATAAAACCCGGTACAACGGACGACATCGCAGATATGATAACGATACAGGCCCGATGGTGTGGTCAGTAAAATAAAGTAATTCTGACCCGCTTGAAGTTGATCGGCTGTTAAGACATTAGTTGAGGTTAGCGGATCTTCTGCTTCTGGTACGAATTCAAAAAAATGAGAGGTAATGTCCAATACTCCGGTGGAAATTCCTGATTCAAGAGGAATCGTCATACGACCTTCGCTGGCCGAGAGCCCATGATCACGGATCGGTAGATTGCCATAGTAAGGGGTGAGTTGTGATAGATATGCACCAGCACTCCCCCCCATCCAAACAGCAAGTAAAGAAAGATCAGGCCAGAAATCACGTGGGTAAAGATGTCCTGTACGTTCGATGATTCTTGTCAGTTGCCGTGCACGCTGTTTCTTTTTGCGGCTAAAACGAGGCTTCAGTTTTCGGTATATCTCTGAGTCGAGTTCTTCTGCACCTGTCAGTGTTCCATCGAAGATATCGCGAATGAGCGACTCTCGATGTAGGTCCGCGAATTGCGCCATGTGTAATAGTGTGCTGGGATTAGCTGTGGTAACCATACCTACGTAAGGGTCAGCCAGCGATAAGCGGATCGCCGTGTAATATTTAAGGTGCGCCTCATCAATTTGTGAAACTTCACTGGGTACAGTGTAAAGCAACTTCACAACCCGACTTTGCATCGCAGCAACCAGTCCACTGATATTACCACAGGGGGTTCCACCGGGGGTTCGAAACTTATCAAAATTGCTGGAGAGTTGGACAATGTTTTGATATTTTAATTTTGGGTAGTCGTTGTAAGCGAGGATACCCCAGTTCTGCCAGCCTTGGCGATAATCTTTGAGGAATGGTTCGGTAATCGGAATAAATTTGGAATCCGAGGTCGTTCCGCTACTCAGAGTAAACATCAACAGGCGATTGGCTGCTCCCAGCAATGCAGAGGTCTCTCCGTTTTTGACCCGATCGATAAACGGGCGAAAGCGTTCATAATCAGAGACCGGGAAGCGAGACTGAAACTCTTCAATGGTGCAGGCTTCGTTCAGCTTCCATTGGCGACTGAAATCACTGTCGGCATTCAAGCTCAAAATTCGATGAAGCGTTTGCTGCTGAACTTGTCGACAGTTATTGGTTAGAGAAAGAAAGGAATTTGCTGCGCGACGATAGCGGCGTCGCGTGAATGTGCCTCCAGCAGCTCGTAGCAGATACAGGGCATGCATTCCTTGCTCCCCGGTGAATATGACTACTCTGAAAATCGACTTGGTAGAGGAGAGTGTCAACTATATGACAACTCTCTTTCCACCAGTAAACCAAGTGACTAATCGTCTGAATCTTCTTCTTTCTTCTTTTTCTTCTTCTTTCCAATAGAAATTTTTTCAACACGAACTTTAGGTAAACCGAGGGCACATTGACCTTCGGCCCAACGGTCTTCGAACTTTAATTTTTCAATTCGCTCTGCGCGCTTCAGTACGTTGCGTGCACGTACCAGCGAACTTTTACTCTTCAAACTTTTGTCGAGTGACACGGTGTCATCCCCTCTTACTTAAGATGTTATTTCGATGACAGTCGGTTACTATGGAAATTGACTGTCAAAACTGGCATAGTGGTGTAACTTTCGCAAGATGAGCTGAATCCAGCATACTGGTCAAAAGGTGAACCCCCGTGACGATTTGCGAAGCGACATATGGTAAAACGAATCAGCATCGATTGCAACCGCTGACAAATGAAACCTTTCAGCTGATTTACGTGAAGTCCCGATTTTCTTGCCTGAAACGATGACCGAAGGAGACCTGTTATTTCTCTTTACGATACAAATTTCACCTGGTTTGATTGGTCCATCGTCGCTTGCTACCTGTTGTCATCAATCGTAATTGGTTTGTGGGCCAATCGTTACGTCGGTAATCTTTCTGATTATCTGGTTGCGGGGCGTAAACTACGTCTTAGGCTCGCGCTGGCAACAATGACTGGGACAGAACTTGGATTAGTCACGGTCATGTACATGGCGGAACTTGGTTTTATGAAGCAATATGCTTCTTTGTATCTCGCATTTCTGGAAGCAGGGGCCGTGTTACTCATTGGGATAACCGGTTTTGTGGTCTATCGCTTACGTGCTTCTTCGATCATGACAATTCCCGAATATTATGAGAAACGCTATTCATCCCATGTTCGAATTGTAGGTGCCACGGTCATGGTCGTTTCAGGTGTATTGAATATGGGGCTGTTTTTGAAAGCGGGTTCTCAATTTGTGACGGCAATTTCTGGAATGCAAGATGAAATGTCACTCAAACTGATCATGACCGGACTGCTGTTGCTTGTACTCTTCTACACAGTATTGGGGGGGATGGTATCTGTAGTCATCACCGACCTGATTCAGTTTTTGATTCTGGGTACTGGTATGGTGATTGTCACGGGGGTTGTATTCTGGTCGATCGGTTGGGAAGGTTTCTCGGCAATTGTGACAACACAAAATGGTTATTTTAATCCTTTTGATTCGCATAACCCTTCCGGTAAAGGGCCGGGGATTGGCTGGTTGGAGATCATCCAGATGACAGTCGTCATTGGGTCTGCAGCAATGCTATGGCCGACTAGTGCCGCCAGAACACTTTCCTGCCAGAGTGCGGAAGTTGCTCAGAAACTTTATACTTTAAGCTCAGTTTCATTTTTAGCGAGACGTGCATTACCTGTTTTCTGGGGCATTGGCACATTTGCTTTTTTTGCTTCACAGCCGGCGCTGTTCGCTGAATTTGAAGAAGCCGTCAAGACGAATGCCTCAATCACTTCGTTATCAGCCATGCCTCTCTTTCTGGCGAAAGTAGTACCTACAGGATTATTAGGACTTGTGACGGCGGGTATGATTGCCGCTTTTATGTCGACTCACGACAGCTACTTGCTCTGCTGGAGTGGTGTCATTACACAGGACATTGTGGCACCGCTTGCGGGACCGATGAGCCAACGTTCTCGAATTTTGATAACTCGAATTGCGATTTTCATCATTGGCGCGATGTTGTTGACTTGGGGGCTCTGGTATGAAGTCAGCAGTGATTTGTGGGGCTATCTTGCTGTGACAGGGACCGTTTATCTCTCAGGAGCCATTCCTACAGTAGTGGGAGGCTTATATTGGAAACGAGGTAGTCAGGCAGGGGCTCTAGCAGCGATTCTCGGTGGGCTACTGGGTCTTTCGGCAATGGGGCCTTGTGTGGGATATATTAATGAAAAATTCTCATTAGGAGTGAATGGAACACACCTTACTCTAATTACGTTTGCATTTTCTATCATACTTTACATTGCTGTGTCTATCATATTTCCTGATAAAGCACCTCAAACAGAGACAGTAGAAACGAGCACTTTTTCATAATCTCCATGAAAGAAAAACGATGTATGCGTGGATGACGATTTGGACGCTGTTACTGATCATCAGCGGTTTGGCTTTTCTGGTTGTACTAGGGTACGTTGCCTATGGGGTCAAATCAGAACTCCTTGAAACCTTAAACGATCTGAAAGAGGACGTTGCTGACTCACAGGCACATGAAGAAATTCTGGATCGTCCTATTGAATAGCTCTGTAACGTCATGTTTATGCGACTGAGCTTTGATGTTCGTAAACCTCTAAAATTTCAGGATTTCCGAAATAATTGACTGGTGTATCGGTTTCGATCATGTTACTTTTAGTCTACAGGGAGCGGGCCTTCTCGGAATGTGAAGAGGTGGTTTCGTAATTTAACTACCAGGAGTCGCGTCGTTTATGATGTGCCCTTTTTGTCGTGATGGTGAGACGAAAGTGATTGATTCTCGTTTGAGTCAACCTTTCAGTGTGCGCCGACGACGAGAATGTCTGGCTTGCGGTAAGCGTTACACCACTTACGAAAAGATTGAAGAATCTCCCCTGAAAGTCATCAAGAAAGATGGTGCACGTGTTCCCTTTGACCGTACCAAGATGGTGAAGGGTATAGAGACCGCCTGTTATAAAAGGCCGGTCAGTCCTGATAAAATTGAAGCACTCGTATCACAAATCGAAGCTGAAATTTATGAGAACTTCGATCGCGAAGTTCCCTCACGTTTTATTGGTGAGCATGTTTCTGCGGTTTTGAAAGACGTCGATCAGGTTGCTTTTGTACGGTTTGCATCAGTTTATCGCAACTTCACCGATGCGAACGATTTTGTGACCGAGATCCAACCCATGTTACGAACAGATGATTAATTAGTAACTGTGGATCAGGCGATAATCTCAGGAACGACATTTCCGGCCACGCCAGTGACTCGCATGTCGAGACCTTGAAATTTAAAGGTAAGTCGTTCATGGTCCATACCTAACAAATGCAGTAAGGTGGCATGAAAATCATTCACGTGCATTGGGTTTTCAGCGACATGAAATCCGATATCATCTGTCTTGCCGTAAACGAATCCGCGTTTCACACCACCGCCTGCCATCCAGACTGTGTAGGCATCTTTATGGTGGTCACGACCAGGAGCCTTTCTGTCACCTTGAACCATGGGGGTTCGTCCAAATTCAGCACCCCAAACTACGAGTGTATCATCCAACAGACCTCTCTGTTTCAGATCGCTAATGAGGGCTGCAATGGGCTGGTCGACTTGTTTGCACTTCTTTTGAATGTTTTTGACGAGACTTCCATGATGATCCCATCCCTGATCAAACAATTGCACAAACCGCACACCCCGTTCCACAAGCCGTCTGGCTAACAGGCAGTTATTCGCAAAACTTGCTTTACCAGGTTGTGTGCCATATTGCTCGTGAATATGTTTGGGTTCGTTGGAAATATCCATGAGTTCCGGGACAGCAGATTGCATACGGTAAGCCATTTCGTATTGGTTAATGCGCGTTGCGATTTCCGGGTCACCAACATCAGCCAATTGGACTTTGTTTAATTGATTCACACTGTCAATAATACGCTTGCGGTCATTACCAGTCATGCCTTTGGGATTGGAAAGAAATAATACCGGGTCTCCCTGTGAACGAAATTCGACACCCTGATAAATGCTGGGTAGGAAACCACTGCCCCAGAGGCTGTTACCGGCTCCCGCGACGTTACCAGTAATTAGCACTACGAATCCAGGAAGATTATTATTTTCCGAACCCAGGCCATAATTCACCCAGGATCCCAAAGAAGGGCGACCGAATCGTGAAAAACCGGTTTGAAAAAATAGTTGGGCGGGTGCATGATTGAAATGATCGGTTTTCAAAGAGTGGATCATGCAAAGTTCATCGGAGACGGTTCCCAGATGGGGCATCAATTCAGAGACATTGATGCCGGCTTCTCCCTGTTGCTGAAAGGCGAACGGACTTCCCATCAATTTGGGTTGCTCACGAATAAATGCTAACCGCAAACCTTCCCAGAGTTTGTCGGGAACGAGTTCTCCGTCCAGCTCTTGTAGTTTTGGTTTGGCATCAAAAAGATCAAGGTGTGAAGGTGCACCCACCATGTGCAGGAAAATTACGTTTTTGGCTTTCGGAGGAAAATGCGATTTACGGGCTGCCATCGGATTTGTGGCCGACGGAGTCGCTGCCTGCAAGCTGTCAGTTAATAAGGCTGTCAACGCAGCGCCACCTACTCCCATTCCTGCGCGTTGAAAGAACTCACGTCGGGTATAATTCAGCAATTGCTGCCAGTGCTCGTTCATTATTAGCCCTTTGTAATTGTTTCATCGAGATTCAACAGAATGTTGGCGATATAAAGCCATGCTGCCATGCGTGTGGCGCCCACTCCCTCGGGACGATTCTCTGCCGAGATAAGTTTTTGGGCTGCTTGGGGGTGTTCCTGAAAGTATTTTAATTCTTGCTGGAACACTTTTGTCAGAAGGTCCACTTCTTCCGTCTTTGGTTTACGGGCTACACAGAGTCGGAATGCATAAGTAACCCTTTCGCGATCACTTAGATTGGAAGCGACGTCTTTTGTTGCCAGTCGTTTTGCCAGACCAACGGCAATTTCAATATAAGCAGGATCATTTAATAATGTGAGTGCCTGCAGAGGAGTATTGGTTCGCGAACGATTGATCACGCATGAACCTCGATCAGGTGCATCAAAATTCGTAAAACTGGGATAAGGGGCACTTCGACGCCAGATCACATACACACCTCTGCGGTAGCGGTCTTCTGTAGTAGAAGTGAGATACTTGGGAGCATTACGGCCGACATGTCTCCAGAGTCCCTTTGGCTGTGGCGGATAAACGGGAGGCCCTCCCATTTTAGTTGAAAGTAAACCACTAATGACCAGTGCATTGTCTCGAATACTTTCTGCCGCAAGTCGTAATCGTGGACCGCGCGTATACAGCTGATTATAAGGGTCTACTTCCAACAGAGCCGGAGTCACTTTTGAAGATTGTTGATAGGTAGCCGACATCACAATCATTTTGTGGATATGTTTCATCGACCAGTTGTGCTCCATAAATTCAACTGCCAGCCAATCAAGCAATTCAGGATGAGTGGGAGCATCGCCCTGACTGCCAAAATCTTCTTGAGTTGCTACGATTCCATGCCCAAAAAATTGAGACCACCAGCGATTCACTGTTACACGGGCAACCAGTGGATTCTCTCTGGCGACCAACCATTTCGCGAAAGCGAGACGATCTGGTTTCCTGTTCGTTTTTAGAGGATGCAGGGCATCTGGAGTTTGTGGTGTGACTGCGGCTCCTTTATTAAGAAAGTCACCTCGTTTGAAAATGTGATTCATCCTCGGTTGTGACATTTCAACCATCACTAATGTTGTGTCAGGTTCAAGTGCTTTTAATGCGTTTCGAATACGATTGAGATCTTTTTCTAAAGTGGAGTAAGCTTTGTCTTGTTTTTGTTGAAAACTTTTTAGCTCTTTTTTTTGTTTGCTTGTACGTTTTTCAGAATTGGTACGGAGAATTTTTTGAACTGTTACAGGAACTTTTGTGCTTTCTTCACTGTTTTCCAAAAGTGCGAGCATGGTTTCTTCCCACTTTGGTAGGGATTCAATCAGCGTTTTTTGCCGGGCGTTCAATTGAGTCTGAATAGTTAATCGTTGATTGGTCAGTTCGTCCTTTGATTGTTCTGCCTTCTTATCCAGAGGTAAAGCCAACTTGGGGCCGGTGACCTCAAATGTCACACTTTTGCCAACCTGTTTTACTTCTAAAGGTGTGTTGTTAAAAAACGCAAAAATTTGATAATAGTCCTGCTGTGAGAAAGGATCATATTTATGGTTGTGGCACTGAGCACATTCGAACGTGGTTCCCAGCCAAACCAGTCCGGTAGCGTTCACGCGGTCAAAAATCTGATTGACACGATTTTCTTCCGGGTCAACTCCTGCTTCAACATTACATGTCGTGCAGCGGTGAAATCCGGTGGCAATTTTCTGGTCGATGGTCGCTTGTGGCAGGAGGTCACCCGCTAATTGCTGAATCGTGAACTGGTCGAAGGGGAGATCCTGATTGAGAGACTTGATAACCCAATCGCGATATAGCCACATCTCGCGCAATTGGTCTGCCTGAAAGCCGTTCGAATCGGCATAGCGTGCCAGATCAAGCCATTGCCGTGCCCACTTTTCTCCATAGCGCGGAGATTGTAGCAGAGAGTCAACATACTTCTCATAAGCTTTTGGCGAGGGATTTTTTTCGAAAGCAATTACATCCTCAAGTGTCGGAGGTAACCCGATCAGATCAAGAGAGACGCGCCGCAGTAAACCTGCTGGACTGGCTGGTGCTGCTTGCGAAAGTGGTGTCTCCTGACTTCGTAGTTTTTCGACAATAAAAGAATCAATAGAATTGTTGATACGAACTTGACCTTTGAGAACAGGTGGCATGTTTTTGACAGGTGGCACATAAGCCCAGTGCTTAGGCTCTTCTGACTCTGTTGGCCAGTTTGCACCCTGGTCAATCCACTGTTTCAGAATTAGGATTTCCTGACTGGAAAGACGCTCGCCTGCATCAGAGGGTGGCATCTGTTCTTTTTCATCCTGCGTTGAAATACGATGGTAAAGTATGCTTTGATCACTTTTGCCAACAACAATTGCTGGTTCACCAGAATCATTTCGGAGCAGGATGTTTTTGCGGCTTGTAAGTCGTAAGCCCCCTTCGCGGTCATCTGGACCATGACAGTCCAGGCAATGTTTAACAAAGATAGGGAGCACGGTTTTTTCAAAATCGATTTGTTGCTTAACAATCGGTTTTGTTGCTGATATAGAATCGGACCAGCATACAGACGAAGTGCAGAGAATGGTGGCCAACATTATTGGGGGGCAACAAATGACAGATCGCATACATCGAAAAGCATACATACGCATTCAATCCCTGACAGTTAAGCTCCAGTAGAACTGCAATTACCTGCAGCATGTACTGGTAAAATAATTGTAGGTCTTGCCGGTCCGTCAGAACGGTCTAATTCGGGAGACGGTAGCCAAGCACCATTGCCTGACGGGCTGATTCTATAGTCTGGTGGGTTGTGGTGATTGATTCTTCACATGGGGAGAATCAATATATCAGGATATCTTCAATTACTGGAAATTTCAAGTTTTTTATCAGTAGACATTCAAGGTTGAACCTTATGAAGTCAATGTAGTTTACCGATTATCAAAGGGAATGCCTTTGGTGGTTAAGTATTAGTCTGGTCTGTAAGTTCTTACGTGGTAGTTTCTTTCGTTTTTTGGGTTTGGGCCAGGCCTTGAAAGGACCACCATATCCGTCGCGTAACTCATCGCAACGCTTACGCATCTCTTTGAGCACCTTTGCATAATTGGGATCATTTGCAAAATTGATTAATTGATCAGGATCGGCCTCAAGATCATGCAGAAATTCGAAGTCGTTTTCAAAATAACGGGCATAGACATAGCGTTTGCCGCGCACACCTTCCCACTTTGGTATGCCTGCATTATCCATCAAATGTTCGCAGAAAAAATCCTGTCTCCAATTCGCAGGTGTTTCTCCTTTGATGAAAGGCAAGAGCGAGCGCCCCTGGTATTGGGCAGGGATTTTGACGTCAGCTAAATTTAAGATCGTCGGTGGAATATCGATGTTTAATACCATCGGTTTAAGAACACGCCCAGACAGTGACTTTGGCTCGCGTGGGTCATCGATGATAAGAGGCACACGTAGCGATTCTTCGTAATGTGACCATTTACCAGCAAAGCCTCGCTGACCCATGTAATATCCATTGTCGCCGGTATAGATGATGACGGTATTTTGATCGAGCCCCTGCTGCTTCAGTGCTTTCTGCACACGTCCGACAACATGGTCGACGCCACTGATCATGCGGTAGTAAGCTTTCATATTGGTTTGAAATTTATCGGGAGTATCCCAGCGCCAGAAATAACGTACACGGTTAAACGATTTCTTGAGAAATGGCGGCTGGCTTTCAAAGACTTTAGGATTAGAAAGTCGAGGTTCGGGTAGCGTTAAGTCTTCATACATGCCGTCCACAATTTTGGGCCAGGGGTAGTGTCCTATACCGGGGCGCTTGTCTCCATCTTCTGCGTGAACAGCGTTAAAGCTGATCGATAGACAGAAAGGGCTTTGTTTGGTTTGTGATTTGATAAATTGGATTGCATTGTCGCCTGCAATTTGTGTTTCATGTCGTGTGCTGCCATCGGGCATTTTTTTGTGATAAGGATTACGATTGTGTGGTTGGAACGAGTCGAACATCTTGGCGATCATGTCTCGGGAGAGACTAACGCCAAATTTACCAATGAAGCCAGTCCGGTAACCATTCCGCTTTAAAACTGCTGGATAGCTTTCCTCTCCGAACTTTGAGGCAATGGGAGGCGTGCCGAAGGTGTAACGATGGGTGCGTTCCACGAGCCCTGTCAGAATCGATGCGCGACTGGCAGCACAAATTGATGTTGTTACGAACGCATTTTCAAATCTGATACCTGCAGCCGCTAATGCGTCTACATTAGGAGTTTTTATAATTGGGTGTCCTGCACAACCGAGTGTGTCATTTCGCTGATCGTCAACTAGAAAGAAAACAATGTTGGGGCGGGCTGTTTTCTCTGCCGCATTTGCTGATGGGCTCATTATGCCAAAGGCTAACAATGATAGAATGGTCAAATTAATAACTGAAGAGGGCATTCAAAACTCCATGACCGAAATATGGGGATAATTATGTTTCGAAGTGTGAGTAATTACGATTTAATTTTCTTTTTTTTAATCCGTGGTTTCATCTTTTGAGCAGACTTGCCTGCTGCAAAGATGTCGACGGCACCATTATTCTTTTGTGGCTTACCGGGAGTGGAACGACCCCTTTCAGCATAACTTTGCAATAAATCTGTTAATTCCTTTACGACTTCAGGATGCAGGTGCTGTACGTTCTTTTGCTCTCCCAAATCATTTTTTAAATTATATAGCTGAATGCTCGCAAGTTGACTCAGATCATCTTTCCCAGGTCTTGGAGAACTCCAGCCTCCCGAACCAGGGCAGAGTTCGAGTTTCCACTGATCTTTTCTGATCGAAAATGCACCGCGTATCGAATGATGGACGGCTGCCTCTCTCAGGGGGCGAGTTGCTTTCCCTTCCAACGCGGGAAGCATGCTGACGCTATCTTCACCTGCTTCATCCGGAAGTTTAGCTCCAGTAATGTCAGCAACGGTTGCCAGCAGGTCAGTCAGACAAGTCAATTGATCAGAGTGGGTTCCCACTTTAACGCGAGCGGGCCAACTTGCAATAAACGGGACACGATGTCCGCCTTCATAGATATCTGCTTTGTGCCCTCGGAATTGGTAACTGGGTTGATGATCTTTGTCAGCCATCTCTTTAAAATTAGCCGCTGGTGAACAACCATTATCGGCAGTGAATATGATCAAAGTATTCTCGGAGATGCCTTGTGTTTTGAGGGCATGCATCACTTGTCCTACTGTGTCATCAACCTGCATTACAAAATCACAGTAGGCATTGATACCACTTTTGCCCTGCCATTGAGGAGTGGGAAGAATGGGTGTATGCGGGGCGTTTAATGGAAAATAGATGAAAAAGGGAGTACCCGATTTTGAAGCCGCTGCCCTTTGTTTAATAATATCAACCGTTTTTTTAGTGGTGCGTGGGAGGACATCAATCGCTTCGAAATCCTTGTGTGCTGGACCATCTCGGTGGAATGCTTTGGTGACGGTTGGGATTCCCTGGCTCCGATTATTTTCGATGTAGACGTATGGGGGCATGTCTAAAGAGGCGCTAATCCCAAAGAAGTAGTCAAACCCGACACTATTTGGTCCATTCTGGATTGGTTGGGAATAATCGACTTCCCAGCCCAGATGGGTTTTTTTGTTAAATGATTTTTCAGTAGCGACGCCTCCTTCTTTCAGAGTCCAGTCCATACCTAAATGCCATTTGCCGACACAGGCTGTGAAGTAACCATGTTGTTTTAGTAACGTTGGCACGGTTAAGCGATTTTCTTCAATCAGTCGGCGCGATAAGCCCCAGAGCACACCACTTTTCAGTCGGGAACGCCAATTATAACGACCAGTTAAAATTCCATATCGCGTGGGAGTACACACAGAAGAGCTGGAATGAGCGTCGGTAAAAATCATGCCACTTTGTGCCAGCTGATCCAGATGTGGAGTTGAATTTTTACATTTTGGATTCAACGCGCGAATGTCTCCATATCCCATGTCGTCCGCAAGGATGTATATGATATTTGGAGGAGCGGCTTGGGCTGTTTCCTCTATGGTATAGAGTATGATGAAACACAGGCAGAGCGTAGTGGGTATCAATTTCATCGGAGCCTCAGAAAAATAACGAAAATCAGGGAACGAAAGGCTGGAAATTCAGTCTAACAATTGACAGCTGTATTTCACAATCCAGCGAGTAAGCTTAGCATTAACTCATGGAAACGAACTTGATTTATTGCTGTTGTGGGTTCTTAATTTTAGACTTTCATTTTCTAGCGACTTATCGTTACTATATACTTGTATCAATAAATGCTAAAATAGTGACTCGACAACGGTATAAATATGTGAAAACGTGGTTCTCTATAATTTAAATTGAGAATGCAGTTCCTTCTGCACCGAATATAAAGTAAATTCAAGTCCTTCTATCATAGCATTTTATAATGACCGACTTCCGGCATCTCGGTCAACTCCATTTGATTGATCAGCCCAAATTTTGAGGAACAACAGCGTGAAATCTACCTGGGCGTGTCTTATTGCAATTCTATGCTTTACGACGCATTTAACAGAAATCCATGCGCAGCCCCGTCTGAATGATGATGGTGAAACAGAAGAAAATCAGCGAACGATAGCGAATGTATCTGCTATTGGGCAATATCCGCCGCTTCCGGTTCCCTTTTTTCGAGGTAATGATCCACGATTCACAAACTCACAAGGGTTTTATTTCCATTTTTGGAAGTTTCTCCTGGTCGTGTTGTTGTTTTTGCTTTGGGCAAAAACATCTTCTTGGGTCGATGAAGACAGCCGTGGTTTGAAGAGTAATACCGAGTTTTGGAGTTCTGCTATCTTAGTTGCTGGGGGACTTGGTTTTCTCCTTGTATTTTGTATGCCTAGCTTCATCGTTGGATTTTTTGTGCTACTGCTGGCTTACGGAACGCCTTTAGGATTTTATATTCATGAGCGAAATGCCAAAGTTCCCCCTTCCAGCAGAGTGATGACTCCCGATCATATACGCAATTTAACCATCCGATATCTGGCGCGTATGGGAATTCGTATTGGTGGCACAAAAACTCAACAAGCTGCTGTGGGTCCTGATATCCGATTCATTGGAAAGTCGTCGACCGGGCGGGGTGATGATCCAACAAGTTCACGTCGTGTTGAAAATTCGCGAGGTTTTCTTGCGGCTAAAGAATTGGTTTATGATGCCATTATGCGCCGTGCTACTGATGTGCATCTTGAACCAAAAGACGATGAAGTAGGGGTGCGTTTGCGAATCGACGGAGTCATGTATCCCACAGAAGGCTTTGATCGCTCTATCGGTGAGGCTGTTCTGAATATTTTTAAAGTTTTGGGTGCGATGGATATTACCGAGAGACGTCGTCCTCAAGATGGCAGTTTTCGTGCGATTATGCCTGATCGTGAGATTGATTTTCGTTTAGCCAGTCAGGGAACACGGCATGGCGAAAAAATGAGTTTAAGAATTCTAGATCAGACAAACTCAATCGCTTCATTATCAGAGCTCGGGTTACGCAAGCAGCTTGTGGATAAGTTAGGTACAATTGTTAAGCAGCCACATGGTTTGTTTTTGTGCTGTGGTCCCACTGGTGCAGGTAAATCAACGACCTTATTTGCCGCTTTGCATGAGATCGATTCGTATCAGCGAAATATCATCACAGTTGAAGATCCGGTGGAATATCGAATTGAAAATGTCACACAGATCGAGATTAACCAAAAAGCTGGTCAGACATTTGCAGAATCATTGAGAAGTATTCTTCGCCAGGATCCAGATGTGGTTATGATTGGAGAAATTCGTGACGCTGAAACCGCGCGCATTGCCTGTCAGGCTGCGAATACCGGGCATATGGTATTTTCGACAGTGCATGCCAACGATACGTTTACAGCTTTGTATCGTTTGATTGATTTGGAAGTGGAACCGTTTATGCTGGCGAGTTCCCTCTCTGCCTTACTGGCTCAGCGACTTGCCCGAAGATTGTGTCCTGACTGTAAAGAGCCGTACCAACCAAATCCTGAGTTTTTGAAGAAAGCAAATTTACCACCAGATAAAGTGAAGTGCTTCTATAGACTGCCTAAAAGCAGAGAATTCGTTTGCCCCACCTGTAGTGGATTGGGGTATATGGGGCGTATCAGTGTTGTTGAATTACTTGAGTTTAATGAGCGGATGCGAGACATGATACGAGATGCGTCTAATATGTCTCAGTTGAAAGCACAGGCACGGAAGAATGGTATGCTTTACATGAAAGAGGAAGGCTTAAGATTGGTTGTGAAAGGAATCACTTCTATTGATGAATTATTGAGAGTTGTGAAGTAAATTCACGATTCGTGAATTACTAGATCTAGAATACTGTTACTGATTCTACGAGTTTTTTATTATCTTGTTATTGGCAAATCATTCCGGAAATCGAGCATGATCGACATTTTACTTTTGGCAATTTTGGGAATTGTGACCTGGTGTGTTGCCAGTGAAGGCGCCTGGGGGGCAGGGTTTATCTTTGTCTCTGTTCTGTTGGCTGGTCTATTAGCGATGAACTATTTCGAGCCTTTGGCAACTTTCTTGACGAATAATATTGCTAGTTCCGGGGCTTGGCGGCAGCGCTGGGATAGTATTGCCTTGGTTGGGTTATTTGTTGCTTTTATTTTTCTCTTTCGCGAAGTTACCGTGCGGATTGCTCCAACTTATATGCAGGTCCATCCTCTGGTTCATGAAATCGCACGATGGAGTTTTGCATTCATGACCGGATATATTGCCATGGCATTCTTACTGACGGCTTTGCACACAGCACCTTTGCCGCGTGAGTTTGGTGGTTTTACTCCAGAGAGAGCCAATTTTTTTGGAGCTGTCGCCCCAGATCGTCAATGGTTGGGTTTCACGCAATACGTTTCTGAAAAGTCTATGCGTAACGGTTCTATGGGCCATATATTTGATGGACCTGAATACACATTTCCACAGCATCAGAATAGTATCTGGCCATCTTTTCCCATTCGTTATGCAACGCGAAGAGGCCAAGGGGCAGCCGGTGGTGGGCAAGCCGCGAAACCTTTAACAGAAGAGAAAGCCAGTCGTGCATTTTAGCACGTACGTTGGTGCGTCTCAGTCGTGACTGAATTCGTGGCGGAACAAATCGACGACCTGTGGAATGAATCGTTCAAAGGCCCGCGCTCGATGACTAAGATGCTGTTTGACAATTGGTGCTAGCTCGCCGAAGGTTTTATGCAGTTCAATAATTTCAAAATAAGGGTCATAACCGAATCCGTTTTGCCCTCGTGGAGCCTCAGTGATACGTCCTCGACAACTGGCCTGTGTCTGTAAGCAAATTTCTCCTTGCGGATTAGATAACGCGACATTGCAGATATAAGCGGCGGTACGTTTTTCTGCGGGTGCGTTCTGCAGTTCCTGAATCATTTTGGCATTGTTCTGTTCATCAGATGCACCTTCTCCACTGAATCGTGCTGAATATATCCCCGGTGCACCATTCAGTGCGTCAATCATTAATCCACTGTCTTCACCAATCGTCCACTGGGAAGTGGCGCGTGCGACCTCAGATGCTTTTTTAGCTGCATTTTCTCCAAACGTGGTGCCGTCTTCTACAACCTCGGGTACATCAGGGAAATCGATCACACATTGCACCTGGATACCATGTGGTCGTAATAGATCTGAAATTTCACCAACTTTTTTTTGATTTCGACTGGCTAATATGATGATGGGAAGATGGGGCATTGATCAGTTGATTTTTAAAGGAAACATTCAGAAATCATTACTTTGGGTCGGACGAAACAACGGTTTTCCAATCTCACCGCGCAAAAAAAAGCCTTCCCAACTGCTGGCACTTTAACAAGCCTGCGTTTCAGAGGGAAGGCAATCCGTCTTTATATAAGCTGAACTGTGTTTACTTTGCTTTCGGGTTTCGAATCAAAGTCGGTTTGGGGTCAAATACCCAAGATGCCACTGGTGGTGATTGTGGTGTCTTTCCGGGAATCACAAAGTATTCTGCGGTCATCGATTCGACACCTGTTTCTGGATGCTTTTTCATTTTCGCCCCAAACAGTTTGGCATATTCCACGAGCCGAGGATCGTTCGGTGAATCAAAGGAGCCGACGGTGACAACGGATCGGTATTTTTCATGCAGGATATATGCATCAATGTTCTGAGGTGCTGAAGCTGGGAATCCATAGCTTTTAGCATTTCTGAGTGCTTTAGCGAGAGACCAGGCATTCTCGGCAGCCTGGTCCAGAGCATTACTGATTTTTAAGGTCTCGGAAGCATTTTGAAATCGTGAAGTTGCTGTTTTAGTGACAGAGTTTCCATAGAACGATGCCACAACCAGAGAATATTTTCCCTTATTTTTCAAAAGTGAGTATTCAATGCCAGAATTGAGTTTGGCAATGAGAGGATCCTGTTTTCTTTGAGCCACTTCTTGTGGTGAAAGCAGGGGATTGATAGTTAGAAATGCTCCACTCAGTGGTCCTGGTTGTCCAGGAGTTTTATTATATACGCCATTTTCTGTAAGCACTTTTGGCTGAAATTTTTTGAGATACTTAAGTGTCTTCTGGGCAACGTCGTCTTCACTATCAGAATAATTACCGGCAATCACTGAAATCATCGCACGTTGTGCAGCATAACTGCGGCGTTCTTCGCGACCGAGGCGATCGAGTGTATTAAAACGTTGGATCACAGATTCCTGGCTGAAAGTATAGGCAGGAATTCCACGCTTACGTAATTCGTAGACTAGTTCGTCGGCTGCCTCCTGTGCGCTTAAACCTTTTGAGCGTCTGCTTTCAGGAATGTCACGTAAGCTGGCTACCATGATCATCCAGGGGCCATGCCGCTTGGTAAGCTTATATTTTTTACCTTTAATGGCTTCAATTCTTGCATCTGCTTCTGGCGGAAGACTCGATACAAAAAAGGCCATAGCCAAGGTGATGATTAGACTTTTGTAAAATAGTCGCATGGTCCGCATATCAGTATCCCTTCTGAAAGCGTCCGAATTGGAATAAATTTATTAGCGAGAGCAGGCATTGATTTCCAATGCGTCCTGATTGGATCCAGATACCCATGAAATACACGTTTTAGTGATCTTGAAGTTGAGATGTCTCAGACATGCGAGAGGGAGTCTAGCAGTTTGCCAAAAATGAGTCTATAGGTGATTCATTCAAGACTCTCAAATCACTGAGTTCAGTGTAAATTAGCTGAGAATAGCCAGTGTTGCTCTATTCATCATTTTCAATGAATTGCATATTTCATACAATCTAAGTATTTGTGAAATAATAAGATAAGAATTACATTATGACTCTGCTCCCAAGTAAGTCAGCCAAAACCAGGATGAGGGGATATGCGCATACTTGTAGTATCTGACATTCATTCGAATTGGATAGCCCTCTCTTCGATCCAGGAAGACTTTGATTATTGTTTGTGTATCGGAGATCTGGTTGATTACGGGACCGATCCGTTACCTTGTATAGAATGGGTAAAACAGAACGCAACGGCTTGTGTGCGAGGCAATCACGATCATGCGGTGGCTCAGCGGGTCGAAGCAAAAGGAGCAACTGGATTTCGAAAGCTGGCGTGTGAAACCCGTCCCTTCCACTGGGAGTTACTAGACCGAGTCAGAATGAAGTATCTGGCACGATTGCCTATTACGCAGCAAATTACCATTGAGGGAGTGACATTCTACCTCGTTCATGGAACCCCCCGCGATCCACTCGATGAATACTTGAATGGCAACGAAGCTGGCTGGAAAGCACGATTGCAAAGTATCCATGCTGACTTTGTCTGCGTCGGGCATACTCATTTACCGTTTCATCTCGATCTCGGTGATAAACAAGTTGTTAATCCGGGAAGTGTAGGTCAGCCTCGAGACGGTGATCCTCGTTGTTCATATGCCATCATTGAAGATGGAAAAGTTTTCTTGAAGCGACAGGAATACGATGTCCAGGCTGCCATTCGTCAGATGGAAGAAGCTGGATTAATAGGAGAGGCGCTGGAAATGGCTTCCGGAGTTCTCATGAACGGTCGCATGTCTTGAATGAAAAATTTAATTCAATAGCGCTTCCAATTTAACCATAGTGGCTTCAAAGCCATGATACGAAGTTCAAACAGTACTAGAGACGCTGCAATAATCCCGGATACTGGCTAAGCTTGCGGTTCAGTCATACTCATGGGGTCAAGGGCTTCTCGTAATGTTTCATCTGGCAGTATTTTTTGTTCGGTGCAAAGTTCACGAATGGTTTTACCTGATTTGAAGGCTTCTTTGGCTAAGGCAGAAGCTTTCTCGTAACCAATATGTGGGTTCAGGCTGGTTACCATTGAGAGGCTGTTTTCGACTGCTGCATTGCAGGCTTCTTTGTTGGCTTCCATATGATCACAACAGAGTTTCACAAATTCATTACTGGAATTTGCTAACAGATGGATGCTCTCTAAAGCTGTGAATCCCATCATAGGCATCATGATATTCAATTGAAATTGGCCACCCGCTGCGCCAGACATCGTAATCGTTTGGTCGTTACCAATCACACGTGTGGTCGCCTGCATCATACTTTCACACATCACGGGATTGACTTTTCCAGGCATGATGGAGCTGCCTGGTTGCAGGTCAGGAATTTTGACTTCATAAAAACCACAGCGAGGTCCCGAGCCTAACCAGCGAATGTTGTTAGAAACATTAAAGAGAGTTGTGGCAATCGTTTTCAATTCAGCATGACATTCTACTAGTCCATCTCTTTGTGCATTGGCTTCAAAATGGTTGGAAGCCTCGACGAAAGCAATGCCTGTTAGCTTGGCCAACTCGAGACTGACACGGTGTCCAAATTCTGGATGAGTGTTAATTCCCGATCCAACGGCAGTGCCTCCCACTGGCAGCTCATAAACGGCAGCTGCTGCCCGCTTGGCACGTTCGACACACAATTCCAGTTGGCGGGCAAAACCACCGAATTCTTGTCCTAAGCGTAGCGGAGTCGCATCGGCCAAGTGGGTCCTACCAATTTTGATTATTTGATCCCACTCCTTCGCCTTTTGTTTAAGACTGTCAGCAAATTTTTCTAATCCAGGGATCAGTTGATGATGAATACTGGAAGCGACTGCGACATGGATAGCGGTGGGGAACGTATCATTTGTACTTTGCCCCATGTTGACATGATCGTTTGGATGGACAGATTTTTCAGGTGCAAATCGGTCTTCGTCCAGAATCTCAATAGCGCGGTTACTAATGACTTCGTTCACATTCATATTACTCGACGTTCCTGAACCGGTCTGATAGACGTCGATGGGGAATTGATCATCAAATTTGCCTGCAGCCACTTCCGTTGCTGCTGAGATAAGAGCTTCTATCTGTGTTTCAGAAAGGGGATTTTTGCCAGTTCCCGATAATTTTCCTAAATCGCGGTTGGCATGGGCGGCTGCGAGTTTGACCTGCCCCATTGCATGAATCAGGCTGGGAGGCAGAGTATTACCGGAGATTTGAAAATTCTCAACGGCTCGTTGAGTCTGCGCGCCATAATAGGCCTCTGCGGGAACTTGCACTTCACCCATTGAATCGCGTTCGGTTCGAAACCCCGACATGGTATATTTCCTGTCTCTGATGTGGATGTGAATTGTAAAAAAAGAGCCGACTTTCAAAGGTTTTGAAAGTCGGCATCAATTCTAGCAAGTTATCCTGTTTTCTCAATCGCCGTTTACTATCAGATTGGAAATGCCTACGGTAGTGGTTGTGAACTGCGCAAATAGCTAAACAGATCGCGGATTTCTTTTTCGGTGAGTTTGTTAAACAGTCCTTCTGGCATCAATGATTTTTTTTGTGGCAGCATTTCGTCAATATTGTTACGTTCAATCGTGATACTCTGGCCATCGGCACTACGCATCACGATCACATTGTTGTCTTGATCTGCAAGGAATCCATTGACAGTTCGGCCATCTTCTGTGACTACCAGGAACGTTTCATATCCTTCGCGAATTTCAGCAGAGGGATTTACAATATTGACCAGCATTCGTCCGACATCATCGCGTTTGAAGGCAGTCAGGTCTGGGCCGATTTCACCTCCTTCACCAAACAGTTTATGACATTTTCCGCAATGCTTCTGAAACAGTTTTTCTCCAGCATAACGATCAGGAGATTCTTTAGATGTCTCTAGAGTTTGTTGATAGGCGGCAATTTGTTTTTGCATTTCTTCGGTTGTCGCTCCAGAAATAGAGCCAAAATGCTTGGAGATGAGGTTGGCAATGTTTACATCACTATAAACGGTCATTTTACGCGCTGTTTCAACTGGTACTGTTTCTTTGTTGATTTTTCCCGCGTCAAGAGCCGTTAAGAATTCGCGCGTCCAGGGTTTACGGATTGAAACCAGTGTCTGAGCAGCGCTGCGTAAATCGTCCGACATTTCCGGATACTGAGCGGTAACGACCTTACCGATTGTTTCGTCCGGATATTGCTGCAGAGCATTGATTGAGGCGATCTGCATCTGCAAGTCGCTTGATGTTTTGATAATTTTTAAAAGCACGGGAATACATTGTGGTACTTTCACTTCACCAAAAATCTGGATGTAATCGAGTCGCTTTTGATTATCGGCTTTGGAATCTGCTACGACTTTTAATGCCTTTGTAATGGCAGCCTTGTCACCCTGGCGAATACCTAAGGAGATGGATTGCCCACCATATTTTGACATCGCAATGACCAGTGCTTTGGGGAAGCTGGTTTGAGATCGACCTTTCATTGCCGTTTCAAAGCCTGACATGAGAATTTCAGCATGCGATTTTTCTGGTGCCAATTCCAACAACTTTGCGCAAATAATCAGGTCATTACGTGATCCTGTGGAAGCAAACCGACGTATCATGCGTTCCAGAATATATTTTTCGACGAGTGGATATTGCCAGACTTCCACTTTTGAAAAGTAAGCCAGCAATGCTTCTCGATTTTTTGCAACCCGCTTTTCCAATGACCACCACAGGATGAGAGGAAGATGAATATCTTCAAGGTCTTCTGAACGGCTTAGTAGATTAAAGGCGATGGGTAGCCCGATTTCTGCGGGAAGCCGTTTGGATGAACTGGCAAGTTGACTACGGACTTGTACGTGTGGTTCCGTTAAAGCAAGAGCAGTCAATTGCTGCCCGATTTTTGCTGGGACCTGGTTTTCATCACATAATAGTCTGATGGTCCAAGCGCGGACGAAAGGGTCTTTATGCTGTAAGGATCTGCGGGCTATCTTTTCATCCAGCCCGCCACTCAGGTTCAGAGCCCAGAGTGCTTCTAATGCTGATTGTCCCTCCGAATCGAACAGTTTCTGTTTTAAAGCGGGAATAACGGTAGCGTCTTTTCGATCTCCAAACAGGCGTAAGGCCTGTTGGCGATACCATTTGTTGGGATGGTCCAGAACTGCAATCAACTCCAGTGAAGTTTTTTTACCTAGGTCAAAGGGAGCAACAGGCTTGGCATCTTTGGCGTTGATCCGATAGATACGGCCATCTCCTTTTTCCACATTGCCTTGGTAGTGCTGAAGGTGGGCAATCTGTGGTTCATACATATCACAAAAATAAACCGCACCATCAGGACCAAGTTTGATATCGACGGGCCGAAAACGTTTATCAGTGGTAGCCACGGGGCGCTGTAAGTCTTCTGTTTTATAGGAAGATCCATCATCGGAGATTTGGCTTTCGACTACGCGGCCTTGTAGAGGTTCGATTCCGAATAAATGGCCGTGATATTTTGAAGGAAGTGTATTGGCTTCATAGATAATAAAGTTATGTGTGAAGCGGGGGACCTTAGCGTGCTTCATCGCCTGGAAATAACCAAATGCATAAGGATTTGAAAGAGGTCCGTGTTTTCCGAATCCTTTCTGGTAATAGCTGCCTTGCGTATAATGAAAGCCACGTGTATTTCCGCCGTTGTGTCCTGAATAGATACGACCTTTCTTATCGACTTCCACACCAAAGGCATTACCACCCCCTTCAGCAAATATCTCATAAATTTTCTTTTCAGGATGATATCGCCAGATCAACTGACCGAGAGAAGCGATGGCTTCTTTATCTTTTTGTCCGGGTTTTTTCACTTTGCCAGAGACTGTACTTCCTTGTGAGGAATACAGCCAACCATCGGGCCCCCAACGTAAACTATTGACTACAGAGTGGGTGTCTTCCAGACCGAAGCCTTCGAGATGGACAACAGGGTCACCATCGGGAACATCGTCGTTGTTATGATCAGGATAAAACAACAGATAAGGAGGATTTAAGACCCAGACACCGCCACGTCCTTTGACGAATGAAGAGGCAATATTCAAGCCATCGATAAACGTTTTATGTTTGTCGTATTTGCCATCGCCGTCGGTATCTTCATGAATTGTAATTTTGTCGGCACCCCGTTCGTGATGAGGAGGTGGTAAGGGAACCTTATCGTAAACAGCGCGCAGATGTTTGTCCTTGCTAAGAACTCGAAGGCCTTCAGGGTAGGGGTACTGCAGGTAGTTAATAACCCACATTCGCCCCCGTTCGTCGAAGTTTTGAAAAATGGGCTGTTTAACATGCGGTTCAGCCAGCACCTGTTCAATTTTGAGGTCTTGGGGAACAGTGAATTTTTTTAGTGAATCTGCTGGGTTGAAAAATTCTCCTCCTTTGTTATTCGGAGGTGGTATTGGCGGCGCAGCCTGACTGATTGTGAACGTAGTTATGATTTGTGAGATCGTAAGCAGAAAGAGCAATCGATGGCTCATTGTTCTGGATCCTTTAAGTCAATGGTTCGATAGTTGTAATCAATTCAGGCGGGGCCCAGGATTTTTACCTGGGTATGAAAATAGAAGTTGAATTCCTTAAGTAAATTCAGAAACAACTCTTTAGTCTGAGCAGTGAAGACATCAAAATCAAGTATCAAGCTGAGATTCCATAATGGTTTTTCTGATTATGAAAGCTTAAGCTTCTGTGGAGTTTATAAGAAAAAATCTTGTCTTCAGTAGCTCCCGACTGCTCTCCGTTCTTACGATAATTAAAAAGAAGTTGTTCAAAAGAATGCTAGCATTTTCAACAATTCATTCGAAATAGGACCCTGTAAGATGATGAACAAACAATTGACGCTCGCGATCATAGGTTTGTGTTTTGGCTCTCAGATCGTTTTGGGCCAAGATCAAAATGATACTAGACAAGAAATACATCCCTTGCCTAAGACAGTAGCACCGGATGCAAAGCTTCAAGAAGAGTATGCTGCCAAAGCATTCTTTGAAGGACCAACTTGGGATCCATTAGGAAAGAGATTGTATTTTACTTCGTTTGTTGACAAAGAGTCTAAGATTTTGCGGTTGGAAAGGCGAGGAAAAGTGATGGTATGGCTCGATCATACCAAAGGGATCAATGGAACCTATCTTTCTAATGAGGGACGCATGCTCGGAGCGCAGGCATATGGCCAACATGTGATGAGCTATGGATTTGGTAAGTCTGGTCCGAGTGAGACAATTGTTGTGGCTCAAAATTCGATGTGGAATCAGCCCAATGATGTCTGTCAAACTCCGAATGGAAATATTTATTTTACAGATCCTGATTTTAAGCATCGCAAAACGAGTGCTGTTTATGTGAGAACGACTGATGGAACGGTCAAAAAAATTATTACTACGATACCGGTTCCTAATGGAGTGATTGCCGCCAACGATGGCAAGACGCTTTACGTAGGTGATAGTCACGAAAAGCTTTGGAAGAGTTTTCCCATCAAAGCAGATGGAAGCGTTGGGGAAGGCAAAGTGTTTTTCAATCCTGATACGAAGCGACAAGATTCTCCCGATGGTATGACAATCGATTCTAAGGGTAACCTGTATCTTTCGGGACGAGGCGGGGTCTGGGTGGCAAGCCCCCAGGGAGAATCTTTAGGACTGATTCCCGTTCCTGAATTTTGTTCGAATGTGACCTTTGGAGGAGAAGAGGGAAAAACGTTGTTTCTCACCTGTTCTAATAAAGTTTATAGTTTAAAAATGGATGTCAAAGGCGCTCAGTTTCCATAAAATCATTTTAGAATCGAAACGCGATTACAAAATTGCAGCCCCTTTGACGTCGATGCCTTTCAGAACCATCTTCAACTCTTCGACATTTGGTGAAATTTCAAATGCATCTGCACGACTAATGAATTCCTGATCAATAAACCCTTTCAAGCTATCATTAAATTGTTGCATTCCTTCATCTTTACCGATGCGGATGGCGGCAGCCAATTTTTCGTCTTCTTCTTCCAGTACCAGTTTTCTGACGGTAGGATTGAAAGTCATGATTTCTACAATGGGTACACGCCCTGGTGCGTCGACGATCGTTTTCAGAAGTTTTTGGGCAACAATTGCTCGCATGTTAAATGCCAGACTTCCTCTGAGCGCTTTGTGCATATCCTGGGGAAACAAGTCAAGGATACGACCAATACAACTGGGGGCGTTAGATGCGTGAATTGTACCGAATACCAAGTGCCCTGTTTCTGCTGCATGGATCGCAGTTGAAAATGTTTCCATGTCACGCATTTCGCCTACCAGCATGATGTCAGGGTCCTGACGCACGGCATGCTTCATTGCGATTTCAAAGTCTTTGACGTCGATACCGACTTCGCGTTGATTGATTAAGCATTTGTTCTGCGTGTAAACGAATTCGATCGGATCTTCAATCGTCAAAATATGTTTACGATAATTGTCGTTGACCCAGTTCAGCATTGAAGCAATCGTGGTACTTTTACCACTACCGGTCACCCCAGCTAACAGGACCATTCCCTGGTCAAACTTACAAAGTGACTCCATGACTGGAGGTAGATATAAACCTTCAAAGTTGGGGATGGAGCGTTCAATTTTACGTGAAACCATTCCCGGAAAACCCAATTGAATAAATAAGTTCACACGGAAACGCCAAGGCTCGCCATCGTGTTCCACGACGTAAGAGAAGTCAGCTCCCCCTTCATCGTGAAAGATTTTTGTATTTCTTTCATCCATCATGGGGGTGAAGAGAGCCATCATCTGATCTTTAGATATGGGCTCCATTTGTAATTCACGCAAGGTTCCTTTGACACGTAGAATCGGTGCCTTCCCCACTTGCATGTGTAAGTCAGAACCGCCATGCTTGATTAGTTGACGGAAGACTTTATCGATATCGTTTTCTGCGCGTCCCGTGATGGGTGAAATATCTTTTGGTTTTGCAGGAACGGTTGTCGCCATGTATCAGCTCCACTATGAAATGCTCTATTCAGACTGGGAGTCCGTGATGAAATCGAAGTGTACCAGAGATTAGATTTAAACACTAAAACAAAGAATCAGGAATGCATAACTATCCCACTTTAGTCTGTGTTTACTCGACGTATATTACATTTTTGAAGAGTCTGGAAGAACATTCAAGGCCCTTTTGCTGTGATCAAGAGAAAAATGTCTCTTGTTCCATCGAATAAGTTGCTTTTACTGGTTCAAACGACAGTTTATTTACTTAGGAAACGGTGCTTTTAAAGCGAATTGGAACACCCCGTTCAGCCAGATAGCGTTTTGTGACATCAACTGGGTAAGTACCATAATGAAAGATACTCGCAGCCAGAGCGGCGCTAGCATTTCCTTCAGAGAGAATTTGATATAAGTGTTCAGGGCAACCGGCACCACCACTAGCAACAACAGGAATCGTAACTGCTTCTGCAACGGCCTTGGTCATCGGTAGATCGTAGCCGTCTTTGGTTCCATCGGCATCCATCGATGTCAAAACAATTTCGCCTGCGCCAAGATCTTCCACTTTCTGAGCCCATTCGACGGCTTCGAGCCCTGTAGGAATTCTTCCTCCATTAACATGAACTTCCCAAAATTCTTTTCCTGCTTTTTGGACTCGTCTGGGATCAATGTTTACAACGATACACTGGCTACCAAATCGTAGTGCAGCTTCCTTGATTAATTCAGGATCCTTTACGGCAGAAGAGTTGATCGAAACTTTATCACAACCCGCACTCAGTAAGGCGCGAATATCATCGAGAGTTCGAATGCCACCCCCAACGGTAAGGGGCATAAAAATGACTTCAGACGTTCGCCGAACAATGTCAAGGATGATGTTACGTTCTTCATGGCTGGCAGTGATATCCAGAAAGACCAGCTCATCGGCCCCTTGTTCTTCATAGCGCGCGGCGACTTCGACGGGATCACCAGCGTCTTGAAGATTGATAAAATTTACACCCTTGACAACTCGGCCTGCATGGACATCCAGGCATGGAATGATTCGTTTAGCCAGCATTAAAGAGTTTATCCAGAAATTTCATGAAACAGGAAGTAGGTACGTCACTATTCAAGACAATTAAATTTGCGAAGTATTGCATTTTGTAATTACCAGATTAAACAACTTTGTGGAATTTCGATAGAGAGTTCATCGTTCCAGCTAATAGTCAAAAAGAGATTTGATTAGCCACTTCAATTAATCTTCCAATAACTAAAATCGCGCACTCGGTGAAGGCAAAGTTAATTAATAATAATTTTATATTATTGTTGAAAAATATTGACTGAGTCACATTACTTTATATACTCTAGAATTAATACTTTTGTATATTAATAATTTCATGTATATTAATGTTTACCATTATTTAATAGATGAAAATACGTATTATGCGAAAGTGGTTGTCAGTTTAAAAACTGACAAATAAAAAAACTCCTATCTCGATTTTTATTCTAATCGATCAACGGATTCACGTTCTGCTGATCACGATAAATGCTGTTAAGTCTAAATAAATCATTGTTTGTGTTTACTTCGAAATCCATTAATTCCTAGTGGAGGCGCTTACAAATTTAGACAGTGTTTTGAATTGTGCTTTAAACGATCAATCTCTTCTTCTTTGTTTTGTCATTTAAAGTCATTTCAATTCTTTGGTTTTTTTGTTTGAGCCAATGCACGAAGTCGTAAATTTATCTCATTTCTTTTTCTTTATTCTGGAGGTGAAAAATGCAACGGCATGTAAGAAAACGTGGGTTCACTTTAATTGAACTCCTAGTCGTCATTGCCATCATTGCGATCTTAATTGCTCTATTGTTGCCAGCAGTGCAACAAGCACGTGAGGCCGCACGCCGTTCAACTTGTAAAAACAATTTGAAACAAATTGGGCTTGCTTTACACAACTACCATGACGCCCATTCTGTTTTTCCTTACTCAGTCTCGCACGCTCACAGTATTACATCTGGGTCTGCAAACCATCCTATTGGTCTTAACCATCGTGGATGGTTGCTATTATTACCATACATCGATCAGGCTCCCTTATACAATCAGTTCAATTTCAGTTTAGCAGCAAGTACAGGAGCACCCTCTGCAAAGCCAGTACCAGGTGGATTACTGCCCGGGTCACCAGGTAACGCGAATGATTTGGTTATCTCAAGGATCATTCCCGCATTTATGTGCCCTTCAGATGATAATGTCACACATTATACTTCAACGACTAGCGCTCATTATTCAATTGCTCCCGGAAGCTCAACTCAAACCGCTGCTCATACAAACTATGATTTCAGTGTCACACGAACATCCAGTTCAGCAAGTATCTGGTCACAGGAATCGAGAACCACTCGTCGGATGTTTGGTCTTGATGCTTGTAGTCGAGTTCGTGATGTCAAAGATGGCATGAGTAATACCGTTGCAGTCGCAGAAACCACTCGTTGGACTTATAACGGAGTATCGGCTACATGGGGGCATGCGAAGTGGGTTGGCCATGGTGTCGATTTAACCTATTCACGTGGAATTAATTGGTGGCCCTGCTGTTCTTGGGATTCACCACCATTTCAACGTCCCACAGGGCCAGGAAGGCTTGGCGACTGGTCTACCGTTGGTAGCTTACACACCGGTGGAGCCCATGTATTGTTGGGAGATGGTGCGGTCAGATTCATTAGTGAAAATATTGATGCTACCACACGAAATAACCTGGCCTACATTGCAGATGGAAATCCACTTGGAGAATTCTAAGCTCCCATTTGGTTAACTTAAACATATCTGACCACGGGTGATGCTATCCAGCACGCCCGTGGTCCATTTCTCCACTGCTTCTTTTTCTCAGTAATTCTTCTGATTTTTAGATTGGACAGGATATTAATTAGATGTTGCACAATCGACTATTATTGAGCTGTTTATTTTTCTGCCTGATTGGATGTGGCGGTACAAGTGAAAACACCTTGGAAGTCTACCCTGTGAGTGGGGCCGTAACCGTTGATGGGGAGGCATTACCGAATGTTTCAGTTACTTTTTTCCCTGAGAAACCGACGAAAGGTAATGGTGGTTTTGGAGCCACGGATGAGACTGGTAATTTTACACTCAAAGATCGTGATCAACGTGATGGTGTTGCGGAAGGAACTTATCGGGTCTTATTCACGCGTCTGGTAAAGGCTGACGGGACTCCCATTGGAAGTGATCAAATGGCAGCAGATGTTGAAGCAAAGAATTCACTTCCTGAGAAATATAATGATCCTGGCCAATCTCCAATGACAGCTACAGTCACGAAATCAAACGAGCCTTTCAAATTTGAGTTGAAAACGAAGTAATTGTCAGCTTTGGTCATTGTTTTCTCTCTAGTTCGCTTGGCCCTCAGACAATAGAATACCCGTTTGCACTAGTCCCCCAAAAAACAAGGGCAGGCCTTATCAGGCCTGCTCTTGTTTTTTCGATGAAGTGTAACTGATTTCAAGAGTTTCTATTTCGTTTTCCGTAGTGAGAAGCAGAGTTATTACTTCTGACTTCACCTGGACAATACTGCGAACTTTCGAAGACTCGTTATGGCCCACTAGAGGATCCAGGGCCAGTTAGTTGTCCTCAGCATAGTGCCGGTGTGCATTCGATGGAACCACCTGTGCCCTGAAGGATGTCAACGTTCGCTTATTTATAATCAGGCTTGTCTGAGAATATTCAAGACACAGCTCAGCTTCTTGACAATTGCTCTACACATCTCATGTCTACCTTGAGCGCACACTTTTGATTTGTAGTTTCACTTGATCTGCAGTCTGAAAGCAAGTCCTGATTCTTAGCTCAATAATGATGATTCAAAATTTTATTCGTTGAAAAGGATTGACTAGCAAACAATATTTTATATACTCAAATTAATACTAATGTATATTAATAATAAAATGTATATACTTAAAATGTAGGTATTGAATACTAATGTTGTTGTGAACATATTGCTTGAAGTGATTAGTTTGACATTTTAGAACTCCATATCTAAATCAACAAATCGGCGAATATGCGTTCGATGGATCATCATAAATGCTTTTAAATTAAGGTGTTATTCCCTTTAGTTTGAGCTAGAACGCGCATTCGTAATTATTATTCTCATTTCTTAGCTAACTTTATTCCGGAGGTGAAAAATGCAGCATCATGTAAGAAGAGGTGGTTTCACTTTAATTGAACTCTTAGTCGTGATCGCCATCATTGCGATCTTAATTGCTCTTTTATTACCGGCCGTACAGCAGGCCCGTGAAGCCGCGCGACGAACTGAGTGTAAAAACAACCTAAAGCAAATTGGGCTGGCATTACACAACTATCACGAAACCTTTGGTTCTTTTCCGCCTGCGCAAATTCGCGGTTTTAATGGTACCGTTGAACTGGGAAATGCAGCAAGTTGGGGAGCGATGATTCTTCCCTATATGGATCAGGCACCTCTATATAATCAGCTCAATTTTAATATCGGAATTTTTGAGGGAACCAACAAGACAGTGATTACTGGACTGAGCGGTATTGATGCCGTTTTATGTCCCAGTGATTCCGATCGAAACCCAACACGGAGCGTTCATGGTTCAAGCACCCCGAATTATATGAGTTCAATTCCCAGTACCAGTTATGCTGGCAGTGTGGGAGGATTTCAGAATGCTGATAGCACCTTTGCAGGACTTTCTGGAGGTTTTTTTACGTTTGATCGCGCACGACCCACTAAAATGTCAGGGTTTAAAGATGGAACTTCAAACACAATTGCGGTTGGAGAACGGTCGTATCAAGTATGGACCGGTGGTTCATGGTTGGGGCTTCAGCACAATACGTTTACAACAGCCAGTCCTGGAAATGATACTGCCTGCTGTTGGGATTGGTTCATGGCTGCTGGTTTATATCCCATTACTAACGAACTTAGGCCGGGGATGTCATCTCCGAATTGGCGATTTGGTAGTCCTCATGTGGGAGGAGCACAATTTCTAATGGCAGACGGAGCTGTCCGGTTCCTCTCAGAAAATATTGATCATATTGTTTCGCAAAGAAGTGCTTCGACTTGTGCTGCCCACGACTGTGGCTGCGAGTGGAGTAATGATCCCGGTGGTTGTGCAACAGGAGTACCTGGGGGTGGTTGGAATGATAAAGCTTATCTGGCAAATCATTGGGGCATTTATCAGAGATTACACCACAGAAACGATGGGTTATCAGTGGGTGATTATTAAACGGCTGTTCCAGGTTTGAATTCTAATTCGTCTGCCTGCATTTCTTTACTTAAGGAGTGCAGGTTTAATTTTAAGACATCTATTCGATTCTGGATTTAGATTTTGATTTAAGTGATGTTGAGGGACAGTCGTCAATTAATTTGCTCGAAACGTTCGACTATAAGTTGAGAAAGTATTTTGTTATTAAATCGGGACATGAGATTACATTGAAAGAAAGAACTAATGATTAAAGAAATCCGAAAATTATCATGTTTGTTTTTTTTGTTCCTAAGCGTATTATCTGTCGCTTGCGGAAGTAGCAATCATGCTGAATCGACTCAACCCGATCCTGGATTGAATGCAGATGAGTCTGCTGCAGAATTGGAAAAAGCAGAAAAATAATGCCCGACAGATCGCAGATGAACTTTGAGTCTTGTTTATAGCCTTGGTTCTATGCATAAAATGCTAAAACTTTAGCACAAATGTGCTCTATCATTGCTTTACTGAATTCAAAAACCAGGCAGCCTCGTCTGAGGTAGCCGGTTTAGTTAGAGATTCTAAAACAGACAAAAAATAAGAGGGCCAGCTCATTATTAGAATGAGCTGGCTTATTACTATTCTGGTGGGAGAGAGAGGGAATCCTCATCTCCTACTTGCATTGGGGTCTCACTATTATCAGAAGGTTCTTTCGAGCTTACTCCGGAAAAACACCCCGAAATTGGTAACAGCAGGGCTAAGCTTAAGACCAACAGCCACAGCTTGTGAAACTTTTCCACAATCATCTCCTTAACGTTTCAATCAGATATTAAAAATAATTTAGGGGACTAAAATTGGATTTCATACAGAGCTCCCTCCTTGAGGAGGGAGCTAACGTGAATTAATACTCGCCTAATACCTGACCATCGTTAATGCGTGTCAGTAAGGCATAGGTGTTCTTATCCATATTCTCACTCAGGAAACGAACGGATCCATCTCCCAGCAAAACATGAATGCCTCCTTCGTGGACGCTGGAAGCAACTGTTACATGATGCCTGTTGTCTGCGGTTGCACCTGAGCTTGTCATTCCCGGCACATGTACAGCCCCATTGATGTGGTAGCGTGCGTTATTAATGTGGTTGGCATCAATATTGGGATGGTTGACAGCAAATGTTCCATAACGACGATAACCACCCCAGATAGGTGTGTAAGAATCACTGGTACGACCATTGATGGCGCCTTCGCAGACGGCAATCGTATTACTCATTCCATCTTTGACATCCTTGATCTTAGCGGCACCATTAAAACCAAACATGCCTCGATATCGAATCCCAGTGCGGCCATCAGCTAAATTACTGGCACTAGTTTGATAGATAGACCAAATTCTCCCCCCGGTCCATCCAACACCATGCCCCCCAGCACAGAAGAGATAATTGGTTCTGGCATGATTAGCGATATAGTTATCAACACTACCATTGACGACTTCAATCGTTTCACCATCATCGGATGGGCAGAGCAGAACAGGGAGAATCGTTTGTACCAGAGGGCTATTCGCATTGGGCCATCCACCTACGACTCCAGTGATCGAATTGGAAACTGAGCCAGAAGGTGGCCCAAAATGACCATTTGTAGCGATGTTGAGATTAAGCTGATTGTAAAGTGGTGCCTGATCCATAAAAGGCAACAACATCAGCCAAGCCGTGTGATTCAAAGCAAGAGTTGGCTCGACAGAGACATCTTGAAAGTTTCCACTGCCAATATTATTGGCACCGATGGGAAAGACACGGTGAGTCTCGTGATAATTATGGAGTGCCAGACCAACTTGTTTCAAATTATTTTTACACGTACTACGACGAGCAGCTTCTCGTGCTTGTTGTACTGCTGGTAACAGCAATGCGATGAGGATGGCAATGATGGCGATCACCACCAGTAATTCAATCAATGTAAAACCATGTTTTTGTGAACGCTTTCGACTCATGTTAAATCTCTTTCGAAAAAAATGAATGAAGTAGAAGTAATAGACAAAATTCCCTGTTAAAAACAAGTAAAAGAGAAATGCCAATTCATCGTGAGATCGAACTGGCTTTTTTTATTCAGGTGGAAGAGCTAGGTCATCTTCGTTTCCTACTTGTAGAGGGGTTTCATTATTTACTGAAGACTCTTACGAGTTTCCAAAGTACCCCAAAATCGCTAACGCCAAAACCATGCTCAAGAGTAATAACACCATTTTTGGGGACTGTTCCACAATCACCTCCTTTACGCTTTACAGAAGTAAAAAGGTACGTCTGAGTATTCGAATTGAAACTCAGACGTGCTCTATTTGTGGGGAGTGTGTAATACTTAATTAATACTCACCTAATACCTGACTGTCGTTGATGCGCGTCAGTAAGGCATAAGTGTTTTTGTCCATATTTTCGCTCAGAAAACGGACAGATCCATCTCCCAGTAAAACATGGATACCCCCTTCATGAACGCTGGAAGCAACTCCTACATGATGCCTTCTATCGGCGGTTGCACCAGAAGATGTCATGCCTGGCACATGTAGCGGCCCATTGATGTGGTAGCGTGCATTATTAATGTGGTTGGCATCAATATTGGGGTGGTTGACAGCGAATGTTCCATAACGACGATAGCCTGCCCAGATAGGAGTATAAGCATCATTGGTACGACCATTGATAGCTCCTTCGCAGACAGCGATTGTAGTGCTCATTCCATCTTTGACATCTTTGATTTTGGCAGCGCCATTGAAACCAAACATGCCCCGATAACGAATGCCAGTGCGCCCGTCAGCTAAGTTACTGGCGCTCGTTTGATAGATAGACCAGATTCTCCCTCCGGACCATCCGTTACCATGTCCACCCGCGCAAAACAGATAGTTCGTTCGGGCATGGTTGGCAATATAGTTTGCAGCGTCGGTTCTGACTTCAATCGTCTCGCCATCATCAGAAGGGCAGAGTAGAACTGGCAGAATTGTCTGGACCAGAGCACTATTAGCGTTAGGCCATCCACCTACGACACCGGTAATTGAGTTGGAGACCGTGGAAGATGGGGCACCGAAATGACCGTTGGTGGCGATGTTGAGATTAAGCTGATTGTAAAGTGGTGCCTGATCCATAAAAGGCAATAACATCAGCCAAGCCGTGTGATTTAAAGCAAGAGTTGGCTCGACAGAGACATCTTGGAAGTTTCCACTGCCAATATTATTGGCACCGATGGGAAAGACACGATGAGTCTCATGGTAGTTGTGTAATGCAAGCCCAATCTGTTTCAAATTGTTTTTGCACGTACTACGGCGGGCAGCTTCTCGTGCTTGTTGTACTGCTGGTAACAGCAATGCGATGAGGATGGCAATGATGGCGATCACCACCAGCAATTCAATCAGTGTAAAGCCTTGCCTCTGCGAACGTTTCAGGTTCATGTTACATCTCCTTAAATGAAAAAATAAAATGAGTATGAATAAAATATTTCTGCAGAAAAAAGCACGCAAATATTCTTAAACTCAAAGGAGTTGTTTGTTAGAACTGATTTTGAAGTAACGTCTAGAAGTGTCGAATATGTATTTAAAAACTGTTTAGAATTTAGTTAGATTGATCGAATTGCTGATCATTAATGCGATATGGATAGGTAGATTTATTAATGACTTTGAGTTCATTAATGCACTAATGATTAATGATTGAGTTTATAAAGAAGAATGTTAAATTGTCAAATAAATTCGAATGAAAATAAAAATAATCCTAAATTAGGGCTGCTAATAAATAGGTTCCCCTATGATCTTGGTGATTTCATGCAGCTAGTTTCGGTTCAGTTTTCGATTCACTAAACCTATCTGAAATAAACAGATTCTGAAGGAATACCCGCTGTGATCAGAATGTTTTTGAAGCAAGATCTCCAGCGATTTATTACATTTATCCTTGGTACACCAGCATCGATACTGGCACGGTTTTTGATCTCAATTCAGAAACCCATCATTGCGCTGAAGTACTTAAAGTTTATTGGGCTTCAATTTCCTGTAGCAGATCGAATCAAAACACAGAAACCCCCGTTGGTCGGCTTGTAGAAGCGTACTGCTTTCAGTTCAATAGATTTGAGCTCCCAAGATGGTTCTGAGGGAGAATGCTGCAATAGCCGCAATCAGATTTGCTGCCGAAAATTGCTGTTTTGTTATGAAAGCCGGAGATCAAAAAAATGTATTCATTGATAAATTGGAAATATTTGTTTTTGCTCTTTGCAACAATGGTTTCAATCCAATGTGCATGCCTTGTAGCTGGTGAAGCACGTAAGACTGGTGCTCAAGACTCTGGAAAAATAGAACGAGTATTACAATTACCTCCAACAGCTAATAACCCCCGCAATAGTGAAGGTGACTTTATCACAATCAAGGACGGACGCCTTCTTTTTGTTTACACACACTTTACCGGGGGCGCAGCCGATCATTCCTCCGCTTATCTTGCAGGACGCTATTCAATGGATGGGGGAAAAACATGGTCTCAAAAAGATCAGACAATCATCGAGAATGATGGTAATCAGAATATTATGTCAGTCTCTTTACTCCGTTTGCAGTCGGGAGAGATTGCCTTGTTTTATACTCGTAAAAACTCACTGCAGGACTTACTTCCGGTGATGCGCATCAGTAAAGATGAAGGCATTAGTTGGAGTGAACCTGTTGAGATCATTCCCCCAAAACATATTGGCTATTATGTCTTGAATAACGACCGGGTTATTCAAATGAATAACGGACGTCTTGTAATTCCTCTGGCTTTACATCGGAATCAACCTGGTTCAGATCGTTTTAATTTCAATGGTCGTTTTCTCTGTTATTATTCAGATGACAATGGGAAAACCTGGCAGCGCGGTGAAGAGGTTGTTGTGCAAAAGCAAGCTGGGAAAAAACAGCCGTATATGCAGGAACCTGGAGTTGTGGAATTAAAAGACGGGCGGTTGATGGGGTTCTGTCGTACTAATGGTGGTAGTCAGTATGTCGCCTATTCCAACAATGGAGGAAAATCATTTTCTGAACTCAAGCCATCCAATATGATTGCCCCTGTTTCGCCCGCCTCGATTGAACGCATTCCTGCGACTGGCGACTTATTGTTGGTTTGGAATAATCACGAAGGAATTAGTCCTCAATTGCGTGGTAAACGGACACCTTTAACCATCGCTGTTTCGAAAGATGAAGGTAAAACCTGGCAGCATACTCAGAATGTCGAAACAAACCCGAATGGCTGGTATTGTTATACCGCGATCGAATTCACCAAAGATGGTGTGCTATTGGGACACTGTGCAGGCGATCGTACCAGAAACAATGGGTTAGCTGAATCACAAATCACTTTTGTTCCGCTGTCGGTACTTTATGAGAAATAGAAGTTCCCAACCCATGGTAGGAATATGCTTTATTCTGGCAGAATAAAGCCATCTTTAAATGACTCCTCGAAAATTCGCTTGAATTACCGGCAATATTTTAGGAGACTTATATTTAAAGATAGTTAAATTAATCGAGACGCAAATATCTATCGGAGTCAAACGATGCATTTATCATCACTCTCCCGTCGACAATTTTTGGGAGCCGCATTAGTCACTGGGATTGGATCTCTTGTCACAAATCAGAGTCTCGCAGGAATGTCTCCTGTTGTTCGAAAACCTCGTGCCACTGATGGTGATGGGCGGTTCGAACCAGACTGGGAAGAACGACTCTCGATTACTGTCGGACCCAAAACAGGAGATATTGTCGGCAGTACTGATAAAGTGTTACAGGCTGCTATCGACTACATCGCCCGCAAGGGAGGGGGTACCGTTCAAGTTTTGCCAGGAACGTTCACCTTGCGTAATGCACTACACCTTCCTTCTGGAATTCGTTTACAAGGTAGTGGTCCTGAAACAATCATTACCAAAATCGCTTCCGAAACGGTGGCTTTATCTGAAGATTCCGACTGGTACGATCAGGAGATAACACTTAAGAAAGCAGCCGGATTTCAGGTTGGTGATGGGGTAGTGCTAGTCACAAAAAATCCGAGTACTGGTAGTCAGGATACGATTAAACGCACACTCGTCGCGCGATCAGGAAATCGATTTAAGCTGAATGATGGTCTTCGTAAAAATCTCTGGCTTTCGGGAAAGCCCACAGTCTCGTCTCTCTTCCCACTGTTGACCAGTGAATATACAAAAAATGTATTGATTGAGAATCTAACGCTAGATGGAAATCGGAAAAATAACACGAATCTGAATGGTAATTATGGTGGTTGTATCTTTCTGCAGGATTGCAACAACTACACGATTCGTAATGTTACCACACGTAACTACAACGGTGATGGAATCAGCTTTCAGATTTGTCATGATGTGAAAGTCGAACATTGTCACAGTCATGACAATGCTGACCTTGGCGTACATCCTGGCTCTGGTTCTCAGCGACCTTTGATCCTGAATAACCGTTTGGATAATAACAACATCGGCCTATTCTGGTGTTGGGGGGTGAAGTATGGTCTGGCTGAAAACAATCAGCTCAATGGAAATAACTATAGTATTTCGATTGGCCATAATGATACGGACAACATGATGCGAAAAAACAAAATCACCAATAGTGGAAAAGTAGGTATCTTGTTTCGGAACGATGCACGAGGGAAAAACTTCTGGGCGAATCGCAATACTGTAATTGACAATGAGATTGTCAACACCGTTGCCAACGATGGTGTAGGCATTGATATTACCGGCAAAACGTCGGATCTTATCATCACAGGTAATAAAATTTTTGAACGACAACAACCGATGCAACGAACAGGTATTCGGATCGGAGCAGAAGTCGGGAGTGTTAAGTTGGCCGACAACCAAATTCAGGGTTTTATGAAGTTGATCGATGATCAACGTAAACCCCAGAACTCCTGACCAAAACTTTCACAGCATCACAAAATGTATGAAATACTCTATTCAGCCGAGATTTCTTCAGATTTTAGGCATTTGCCGATTTGCTTGACCGCTTGTCTGAGACGTTGTGAGTTTTCGACGATGGCCATTCTCAGGTAGCCTTCACCGTCTTCACCAAACCCTCGACCAGGACTGACGGCAACACCACCTTCATCGAGAAGTTTCATCGCAAAATCAATGGATCCCATTTCTGACCAGGGTTCGGGGATTTTAGCCCAGACAAACATGCCCGCCTTGGGGCGTTCGATCTCCCAACCCAAACGTTCCAGGCCACCACAGAATGCATCTCGCCTTTGCTGGTATTCTGCAGCGATACTATCAACAGCAGCGTCACAGTGCCGCATGGCTACGATCGCAGCAATCTGAACCGGCTGAAACAAACCATAATCATAGTATCCTTTGATCGTAGAGAGGGCGCGTACCATCTCTGAGTTGCCAGAGCAAAATCCAATTCGCCAACCAGCCATACTATAGCCTTTGCTCATGGTAGTGAATTCCACGCCGACTTCTGTGGCACCGGGAGTCGCCAGAAAGCTGGGAGCCTTGTAACCATCAAAGCAGATATCTGCGTAGGCAAAATCACTGATGACCATGAACGAGTATTTTCGGGCCAGACGTACCAGCTCTACGTAAAAGTCCTGTTCAATGACCGTCGCACTGGGATTATGCGGAAAGTTGACCACTACCACACGTGGTTTGGGATAAAGGTGTTCGCAAGTGTAAGCGATGTTAGAAAGAAACTGATCAGGTTCACGACAATCAAGTTCAATCACATTTCCCGCGGCCAGCATCACGGCATAAACGTGAACGGGAAAAGAGGGAGAGGGAACAATGGCTGTATCTCCTGGTCCCATCAGAGCCAGACATAAGTGACTGAAACCTTCCTTCGATCCGATGCAAGTCACAACTTCTGAATCGGGATCCAGACGCACTCCGTATCGCTTCCAGTATCGCGCTGTGACTTCTTTTCTGAGGTTGGCTATACCATTAGCAACGGAATAACGGTGATTCCGTGGGTCGGAAACGGCCTCTGTCATTTTTTCTACAATCAGGGGGTCGGGTGGGTCTGTGGGGTTCCCCATCCCCAGATCAATCACATCGATCCCCGCGACACGCTTTTCGTATTTCAGTTTATTGATTTTTCCGAACAGATAAGGGGGGAGACGTTTTACTCTCTCAGCAACGGGGATTTTAAAACCATCGTCTGAAAAAGGGACTTCCGATTCGCCACGCATAATGAATACTCTGTCTCTTTACTTAGGAATGTTTGTCGACTATCTGTCAGGAATCTTCACTGTTTGTCTTAGATAGAAGAATCTGACCTGACTTTCACTATTTTACGCGATTGCCCTTAAAAATGCGCCTGCGGAACGAGGGTAATTTCGCTCAGATTCTCAAGACGTAAAAAAACGTGTGTCAGTAAACTGGGACTGACACACGTTTTGGTGATCTGGTTCTCATGATTTTTTGAGAAATGGTTATTTAGGAGGTCGGTTAAAACCTTGTGTCGGGTTGGGAATCGCTCGATTCACCTGACCTTTTGAAAAGTTGGTTCCCGAAGTTTTGGAGACTCCACCTGTTGAGGTATTTGTAATGTAATTGTCGACGCGAGTTTCCCGCTTGAGTTTATCAAACACTCGGGCAACAGCTTCCTGAGTTTGTTCTTCTGTGAGCTGGTCCAGTAGTTGCTCTTTCACTTCATCAATACTGGTGACAACGGGTTCTGTACGACCTTCACATTTCAAAATGGCATAACGACTCAAACCGATTTGAATGATCCCGGAAATTTCTCCCTTTTTCAATTTGAAGGCCGCTTGCCAGAGTCTTTCATTGTCGGAATATTGTGGAATCGGTTGGATAGCTCCACCTAAAGCACGGCTATTAGGTTCAATTGAGTTATCGCGGGCAGTGCGTTCAAAGTCGGTTGGATCACTTTTCAGTTTGTCCCAGACTTTCTGTGCGCGGCCAAGGTTATCCAGCATGATCATGCGAGCTTTAACTCGAGGACCATAATCTCGAGCGAATGCTTTTTGGACTTGTTCCTGAGTCAATTTTGTTTGTTGACCTGCCAGTTTTCTCAATGCCAGCATAGGCCAGATTACATTGCGGCGATATTGATTCGGATTCATTTTGCGTTCAGCCTGCAACATATCATACCAGGTCTTGGTATCCAGGTTGAAACGCTTGGCTATCCGGTTGACTTCAGCATGAACTTCAGCTTGTTCGACAACAACACCTGCTTTCTGGCAGGCTTGTTGGATGATCGCCCGGTTAACAACGTTTTCCAGAACATCAGGGCCGAACAGCGCCAGACATTCGCGTGCCAGTTCATCTTCACTGATGATTACATTGCCGACCTTAGCGACAGGTTGACTGCGAACAGCAGGTTGTGCTCCGGAAATTCGCACTTTACCTGCTTGTTTGTCTTCGCCTGCAGAACCGTCTTTGGCGTTGAATGTCTGAAACAAGAGCACGCCTGCAAAAAGAACCAGTCCTGTACCGGCTGCGAAAAAGAGAATTTTACGTTTCGGGTTTGTCTTTGATTTGGTCGCATGCGGGATTGGGGTTGGTTCGCCCATTACTAAAATCTCCATTTTTGTATCCGACGCGGGCGGATCATGTGATTGTTGATTTTCTGTCCCACCAACTGTTTTGCAGGGTTCAACGGTCCTTTGGGTCTTGGATCGTTGAGAAAATACTCCAGAATTGAACTGAGATCAGTTAGTCCCGGAACTCAAATCACATTGAAACTTAGTCGTCAGAAGATTTACGAAACTTCCTTGTCTCAAGCTCTACCATTAGAGCGCGGCAGGAATGTAAAACTTTCAAGAAAACAGGTCAACATCAATTTATGGACCAAATTATGTATACGTTTAGACATTTCCGGAGAGCTTAAAAAGAAGGATTGATGTGACACGATATTGGTTCTGCTAAATATTTTAATCCTTGAACGGCTTGGGTACGTTCCCAGAGAGTACATCGCATCTTTGATACCAGGAAACGGACGAGATACTCAGATCGGGCTTTAAAGCTGCAAATCAACTTGATTTGCGATTTATCTTCAGGTACGCGTTTTCTTTGATTGCAGGTGAACTTTAAAGAGCGGTACAATCAAACAAATGGTACCTCAAATGACAGCATTTCGTGATCGAGCCGTTCTGGTTGAATATGTTCAATAGTCAAGAAGCAGCCAAAGAACAGTATTAATTTAAGGGAAGTCACTATGGGATTCTGGATGGATAAATTACGGGCGGAACTGATAGATATTATCGAGTGGCTCGATGATTCAAAGCATGTCATTGCTTGGCGATTTCCCCGATATCAAAATGAAATCAAAAATGGGGCACAATTAATTGTACGCCCCGGCCAGATGGCACTCTTCGTACATCGCGGTCAGGTAGCTGATGTGTTCGAGCCTGGGAACTATCAACTTACGACAGACAATTTGCCGATCTTGGGAACACTGCAGGGATGGAAACATGGTTTTAATAGCCCGTTCCGCTCAGAGGTTTATTTTGTCAACACCACACAAATTACTGACCTCAAGTGGGGTACTCCCAACCCGATTATGCTCCGCGATCCCGAATTCGGCCCCATTAGACTGAGGGCGTTTGGTAATTATTCGCTCAAAGCCAATGATCCCCGTATTCTCGTTCAAGAACTGGTGGGGACTGATTCCGAATTTCACTCCGACGAGATTACTGAGTTGTTAAGGTCGATCATTATCAGCTCCTTCGCAGATTTAATTGGCGAATCGAAATACGCCGCTTTGGATCTCGCCTCCAAATACACAGAAATTTCGACCGAGCTGCAAAAAATGGTTAACGAACGGATTGACGATGAATATGGTCTGGAAACCCCACAATTGCTGATCGTCAATATCTCGTTACCAGAAAGCGTAGAAAAAGCTCTTGATACGAGGACCAGTATGGGCGTGATTGGCGATATGAATCAGTTCCAACAATATCAGATGGGGCAGGCGATGCTGTCTGCTGCTGAGAATCCTTCAGGTGGAGGAGCTGCTGAAGGTATGGGACTGGGGATGGGCTTTGCCATGGCGAATCGCATGGTACAAGCTCCGGGAATGGGGGCACCAGGTCAGATGACACCACCCCCTCCACCAGCGGCCTGGCATATTGCAGTTAATGGCCAGACCCAGGGACCTTTTCCGATTGAACAAATCGCTCAGGGGGTTGCCAGCGGTCAGATTACGGGAGCGACACAAGTCTGGTCTGCCAGTTTGTCGGGTTGGACCCCCGCCGGTCAGGTACCACAACTGGCAGGTTACTTTCAAGCGGCTACACCACCACCGCCTCCACCAGCGGGTTAATAATTCATCTGGTTCCATCTTCGATTATGATAAGAGTAATACAGAAATTGATTGTTGAGTGCCGTTGCCATAATGAGCAAAGGCAGGTGTCTGCGTGAGAGTCGTACACATTATCACTCGGATGATTATTGGTGGCGCGCAGCAAAATACGCTCTTTACGGTTGAAGATCAGTATCGGGACTATCAAGATGAAGTTGCGTTGATGACGGGACCGACTACGGGGCCTGAAGGAACTTTAATCCCACGGGCCGAGCAAGGCGGTTTTGATTTGCGAATCATACCTCACTTAACGCGTAGCATCAGACCATTCAAAGAATGGCGCGCCTATCGGGAACTGATCAGCGAACTACGCGATTTCCAGCCTGAATTAGTACATACACATAGTTCTAAGGCAGGTATTCTGGGACGAGCTGCCGCCAGTCATTTAAAGATTCCTGCCGTACATACGATTCACGGTGCTGCCTTTCATTTTGGACAATCTCCTTTTCATTATCGGGCTTACATTGCAGCCGAAAAATGGGCCGCGCGCCGTTGCGACCGACTCATCAGTGTGTGTGATGCAATGACCGACCAATATGTGGCAGCTGGTATTACAACTAAAGATCGTTGTGATACTGTTTACAGTGGGATGGACGTAGAACCGTTTCTGACACCATCTCGTCCTCCTGCAGATGTCCGCCAGGAATTAGGGATCGAACCGCAACATATTGTCATTGGCAAAGTGGCGCGGCTATTTCATTTGAAAGGGCATAAGTATTTGATCGAAGCGGCCAAAGAGGTCGTCGCGGTGCAACCACAGGTTCGCTTTCTGTTGGTAGGAGATGGGATTTTAAAAGCCGAATTTGAACAACGCATCTCAGAGTTGGGACTGTCGGACTATGTTATCTTTGTTGGTCTGGTGCCTCCTGAACGAGTGCCAGAATTAATTCATGCGATGGACATTGTCGTGCATACCAGTGTCTGGGAAGGATTAGCTCGCGTACTGCCACAAGGGTTGATCGCAGGTAAGCCAGTGGTTTCCTATGATATTGATGGTGCGCGAGAAGTTGTAATTCCAAACGAGACCGGCTATCTATTACCATCAGAGTCGATAGAACCATTATCGCAGGCGTTAATTGAGTTGGCGACTGATCCTGAAAAACGGCATCGTTTTGGCCAAACGGGGCGCGAACGATTTACCGACCAGTTCCGGCATCAAACGATGACTCGTCGATTAAGAGAGATTTATCATCGAGTATTGGATGAACGAAAGCAAAACGAACGCTGACAAAACAGATCTTATTTCTGTATCAGGACGTTCACGCCTTTTTTGTTCGAGAGCACAATATCAGGGCGACCATCTCCGTTCATATCGGCCATCGAAAATTGAGTGCCCACACCGGTATCATTTCCTGCTTCGATTTTGTGAGGAATGATCTGAGGTGCCGCATTCTTGCCCTTTTTGATTTCATACCAGTACATGACGACGGGGTCTTTTCCGCCCGGGTCTCTACCGTTGTGTGCAAAGAAACGCTTGCCGGTTACCATATCTCGCTGCCCATCACCATTCATATCAATGAAATGCATCGCATGAGTTTGGGAATAACTCTTATCAATCAAATGCGCCTTAAACTTTGGCTTACCTGGTTCAGACACATTTTCGAACCACCAGATACCAAATGCATGTGCTGAGCTACCGATAATATCGCTGTCACCATCCTGGTCCAGATCTTCTACATACAAGTCAGCCATTTTCTCAGGAGGTTCAGCTCCGTTCACACTGAGTGTGAATGGATGGAATTCCCAGAGACCTTCACCCAATGTTTCGGGGGCCTCCCACCAGCCATGAGGAATGAGCACATCATTTCGGCCATCCTGGTTGAAGTCAGCGACTCCCAGGCCATGGTAATATTTGAAAGTACCGTTTTTCATTGGATCGCCGGGTTTACTAATCGGAATGAAGGTCCATTTTTTGGTGGCCTGTTCAGGAGGGGGGATCTCCATATATCCCATCTGCTTTTCAGGCTGTGACCCAAAAACGAGTTCCGGTTTTCCGTCACCAGTCAGGTCTGTAAACTTGGGAGTCTCATTACAGATGCTGTGCCAGATAAGGTGTTCTTTCCAATGCCCTGATTTATTTTTGGGATTTTCATACCAGTAGAACTCTTTTCCAGGAAAGCTGACATAAATGAAATCGGTCCAGCCATCCTGATTGATGTCGTAGGCAAAGTTGCAAAAGCTGTCACTGTATCCTTTACCGGCAACGAATTTTCCCGGTTTACGAACTTCGTGCATTTTCCAGTCTGGAGCTTCATACCAGACGTCCCCAGCAATGACATCCATTTTGCCGTCTTTATTTACGTCGGCTGCGGCGGAACCTTCCGAGCGGAAGGCGGCGTCCAGCTGTTGACGCTGCCATTTTTCGCCAGCGGAAACTTCGAAAGTACCTGACAATAAAATTGCGACAGCGGCAAAACTCAAATAGCGATAAAATGGATGAGTTCGTTTCATTGATGTTGTCCTGTTGTTAACTTGCGAACGCGGTAAGTCTCACTGTCACCAATATAGACATTTCCCTGAGGTCCTACATAAACGCCATGCGGTCGTGCCATGCGGCACTTTGCCGGGTTGCCGTCAGGACCATCTCCTTTTTTGCCATCACCGACAGCCGTTTCAATCAAACCATTCTTTTTTCGAATGACACGAATGGTGTGGCTTTCTGTATCGGCCAGATAAATGTCTCCGTTGGGAGCAACGGAAATTCCTTTGGGACCTGACAAAGTTGCTGCTTTTGCCGGTCCACCATGCCCCGTATATCCTTTTTTACCAGTCCCGGCGACGTGATGTAAAGTCTCATTATCCAAATCGATGCGATACACCATATTTCCTTCTCGCAACGCAAGATACAATGATCCTTTACCGGAACCTTCATCAAAGAAATCCAGAGCCCGTGGCCCGTTAAGTGGTGTTCCTGTTACCGTTACTCCATCAGGTGTTGGTTTGCGTTGCCCTGTTCCGGAAAACGTATTCACAATACCTGTTTTTAAATTGACTCGACGAATGCGATGATTGCCTATGTCACAGATATAGAGATTGTCATTCTTATCCAGGGCAATGGAATGTGGTCGTGAGAAAGTCGCTTTCGTTGCAGGACCACCATCACCAGAGAAACCTTTTTTGCCGGTACCCGCAACCGTTTCGATCTTACCAGTTTTAGCATCGACGCGGCGGACTATATGATTCACCATTTCAACGAAATACATATTGCCTGCCTGGTCGAAGCGGACTTCATAAGGTTCGTTCAGGTTCGCTTCGAGCGCCGGGCCGCCGTCACCGCTATAACCTTTTTTTCCAGAACCGGCAACCGTCGAAATCTGTCCCGTTTTTTCGTCGATGCGGCGAATCACATGACTTTTGATTTCACAGACATATAAGGCGCCATCGGGGCCAAGCGTGAGACCATACGGTTCACCCACTAGGGCATTTACCGCAGCCCCACCATCGCCGGCGTATCCCAGTTTTCCAGTGCCCGCTATAGTGGAAACGGTTTGCGCGGAAACTTGTGAAATGAACAGACTCAATACAAACAGAATGATAAATGAAAGAATATGCGGCATGGCTTGATTCCAGATTGCATGTTTTCCAGAACTAATGGGGAATATCATCAAAAGGACGTTCCGGATCATCATGTTTAAATATTAAATAAGGACCAGCATTCGGATTATGCTTAAGTGCTTCAGCCGGCGATACCAATGTTTGTGCATTGGTCTTCTTATCAATCATCACAATTTTCACCCCGTCTGCATGTTCTTTCTGTTTGAAGAACTGATCGAGTAAGATATTTGCCGGTTCTCCCTGCTCATCCACAATCACGACATATTCCGCAGAAGGCTGGGGTACGAAAGGCCTTTCTTCTGAACATCCCTGCAAAATGGCAAAACAAACTACGAGATAAAATTGAGCGATTCCATTTTGAACAGAGTCGTTCATTAGTTAACGCCCCCCATGTCTGATTCCAGTTTGTCTTTGTTGGTAAACAGGATGTTGGAATCCATCGGACCGAACCAGCCAATTTGAAACGCCTTGGGATCTCCGCCATACGCTGAGGTTCCGGTACCTGAGATGGGCGCTGTGGTCACTCTCCCGTCCGCCCAACCAATATTTGCAACTGTTCCCGTATGACGAAAATGAATTGAGGGATCAGGGCGAAAGGTTGATTCCTGATAGGTTGGCGTCCAGTTATCAATAAAAAAAGGTGGTTCGATAAAGCTGTATTCGATAATATGCAGATCAGGAAGGCCCTGAGCTAAAGCAGCATCTGCAAAAGCCACGGTACGAGCCAGACTTCCGATTTCTCGCATGTTGGTTGCCACTTGATTACTAAGAGGAAACGGATTTTTCCAGCCAGTCCCTCCAAGATACGCCTGATTATAACCATAGCCACCGGCACCTCCTTCAAAGGCATTAGGAACCGTTCCATGTGCGGCGAAGTTACCAAATGAAGGGCACTTTTTTATTTCCGCGTTTTGTTCCAGGAAGGGAGCCAATGGTCCGAGGTGCGGTTGGAATTTGCTGGTGGGATCTGCTGTAACTCGTTCGCCGTGCCAGCGTTTCTTTCCACCGAAGCCGACATGTTGGTCGCCGGCAGCCCGTGGCCAAAACCCTCCGTTGGAGTCGGCATACATATGGCAGGCGAGAACGATTTGTCTGAGGTTATTCTTGCATTGTGCCATGCGAGCGGCTTCGCGAGCTTGTTGAACAGCCGGTAAAAGCAAAGCAACCAATACAGCAATGATGGCAATGACCACCAGTAACTCAATTAATGTAAAACCGTTTTTTCTTACGGTCTTTGAAGAACTTCGATTTGTTTGGGAAGAAAGGGAAGGTGGACTGAAAAAAGACATTCTTGTGGCTTTTCTAGGTATATAGAGAATAGTTGGAACTAAAAAACAGTTCTCAATATTCTAACGAAGTCATACCAGGAATGTCTTGCCTGAGAGCAGTCTCCAAGCGGGGGATATAAACATTTTTCAAAGTTTAGCGAGAAGCAGACTATTCCGCACCTGGATCCATTTGATTTTGTTTCTCGGTGATTTCACGTTCTTTTTTCAGGCACATCGTGATAAACGTTCCTGAAATAGCGGCTTGAGCTACCAGATAGACTAGAATATCCGGACCGTTCACAGCGATACAGGCACCGAATGCGATGACAAATAGAGCAATCAAACGTGCTTTTAGACTCATGGTCTTGACCTTGTATTATTTCTAAGAAATGAATCCCATATTCTTTGGTTACGGAAAGTATAGTGCGGTATGATACATTGATCAATTGATATTCATGTATCTAAACTACGAACTTGATTGATTTTCAAAGAGATCATTTATTGTATTCTTCCCCAGGCAACAGGAGTGCAAAGCTATGTCGAGCATCGATGAAATTAAGGATTTTCTGGTGAGTCTCGCACCTCCCGATCTGGCCGAGAACTGGGATAATGTGGGGTTATTGACGGGGGACCCTGCACAGAATGTCGATCAGGTTCTGACTTGCTTAACGTTGACACCAGACGTAGCAGAAGAAGCAATTTCAGAGGGAGTGGATTTGATTATCACCCATCACCCGATTCTCTTTCGGCCTGTACAGCAGATAACATCTATGTCTGTCGAAGGTAAACTTCTGCTGGACTTGATCCAGGCAAAAATCTCAGTCTATAGTCCCCACACTTCTTATGATAGTGCCGAACGTGGGATCAACTGGCAGTTGGCTAAACTTCTGGGTTTAGAAGAGATTGGAATTCTAAGGCCTGTTAATTCTCCAGCAGAACAAGCAGAGAAAGAGGAGAGCGGGGCAGGTCGATTTGGTTCATTGCCCGCTGAGTTGACACTGGCGCAACTGAATCAATTAATCAAGCAGGCACTTCGTATTTCTTCTCTTCAATTCGTGGGTGACCCTGATCTCCGCGTGAAGCGTATGGGCATAGCCTGTGGGGCGGCAGCAGAATTTTTGAACGACGCACACCGTCACGACTGTCAGGTTCTCTTAACGGGTGAGGCGCGGTTTCATGCGTGCCTGGAAGCAAGGTCGTTAGGCATGGGGCTAATATTACCTGGTCATTATGCCACAGAGCGACCGGCGATGGAGAAGATGGCAGAATTGTTACAAATACAGTTTCCAAAACTGAAAGTCTGGGCCAGTCAGAACGAAACAGACCCGCTGCAATGGGATTGTGACGGTGAATAATCTTCAGCGCTGGAGTAAGAATTCAAGATTTTAAGTCAATTAATGTGTCTCTATGTATATTCTCAGCCGGTTGCCATTGACCTGATCGGCAGATTTCGCCATTATCCCCCCTCTCTCAGTAGTTTAAATTCTCCTTTTTGACATACAGTCCGAACCGTTTGTGTTTTCGTATGTCGTGAACCTCAAGTAATAGCTCACAAGACGTAATCGATTTCAATGTCCAAAGTTAAGCCCAACCGTTTCGAAGCAGAGCGGATTAAAAAGTTAGAGAAAATTCAATCCCTGGGATTCGATCCCTGGGGACAGCGATTTGATGGTCATATTCCCATTTCTGAAGCACGCACCCAGGCTCCTGAAGAATCGGGTGTCGATGGCGAAGAGGTGCGCATCGCTGGTCGAATCATGCTGCGTCGAAAGGCGGGTAAACTTCGCTTTTATGATATCAAAGACTGGACGGGCAAAATTCAGTTACTCTTCTCCCGCGGCGATTTGAGTGAAATGCAATGGGAGTTAATGGGTACGTTGGATCTGGGCGACCTGATTGGAATTGATGGTTGTCTGAGACGTACGGAAACCGGTGAAATTTCGGTGTTCGTAAAAGAGTTGACAGTATTATGTAAATCTCTCGCGCAACCTCCAGAAAAACACCATAGTGTAAAAGATGTCGAACTGTTGTTAAGACAGCGTTCACTTGATCTGATCTATACAGAAGGTGTTTTAGATAAGATGCTCACACGGAGTCAGATTATTGATTCTGTACGGCAGACCTTACGAAACCATAAATTTGCAGAAGTCGAGACACCTGTCTTACATGCAGTCGCCGGTGGTGCGGCAGCGAAGCCCTTTATTACCCATCATAATACGCTGGAAATGGAACTCTATATGCGGATCGCATTAGAGTTGCATCTGAAGAGGTTGATGGTCGGGGGCATCGAACGTGTATATGAGATCGGTCGCGTCTTTCGAAATGAGGGAATTGACGCAACTCATAATCCTGAATTTACGATGATCGAAATCTATCAGGCGTACGGCAATTATGAAACCATGATGGATTTGACAGAAGCGATTGTCACCGATGCCGTCAAAGCCATTAGTGACACGATGCAGCTTCCCTGGGGTGAAGATCAGACAATCGACTTCAGTGGACCTTGGGAACGCAAAAAGTATTATGATCTGGTCAGAGAGCACGCAGGCTGCGATCCACATGACCCGGCTGCCGTAGCAGAAGTCGCTAAGCAGCATGGTATTGATATAGATAACGTTCATCCAGATGTGATTCTGAATGAAGTCTTTGAAGCCACCTGCGAAGCACATTTGTCGGGTCCTGTTTTCGTGATTGATTATCCGGCGTCTATCTGCCCGTTGACCAAACGAAAGCAGGATGATCCTAACATTGCAGAACGATTTGAGTTGTTCGTGCAGGGGATGGAACTGGCAAATGCCTACACGGAATTGAATGATCCACTGCTTCAGGAAGAATTATTTCGTACACAATTATCAGGGCTATCGGAAGAAGATTCGATGGCGAAAATGGATACGGATTTTGTAAAAGCGTTAAAGGTTGGTATGCCACCGGCAGGAGGCTTGGGAATTGGTATTGATCGTCTTGTGATGTTGTTGACCAATAGTCACAGCATTCGTGACGTGATTTACTTCCCACTACTCAGGCCAGAAGGTCAACCAGCAGTCAAAGAATAAACCAGGGATGTAGCTGGCAATATGAGTGATGATTGCCGGTAGGAAAAATCAGCCAAAGGATTGGCCGTATGTACAAAACATTGCTTTGCTTACGATACTTGCGAACGCGTTATATTGCGCTTGCCAGCATTATCAGTATGACTCTCGGCGTGGCGACGATGATTGTCGTCAACAGCGTGATGGACGGTTTCAGCACTGATATGAGAACCCGCCTGCGTGGCATTTTGGCGGATGTGATCGTAGAAACCAATTCTCTCGATGGCGTTGCTATCTCGCAGGATATGAAAGACAGCATTAATCGTGCTGTCGGGGACCATATTGAGGGCATGACGACAACCGTTGAAATCTATGCAATGCTCAGTGTGCAGTATGGCTCTCAATGGCAAAGCAAGCCAGTTACTTTGATCGGTATCGATCCAGGTACTAAAGCAACTGTCGGACCACTGGCTGAATATCTGGTAAATACAGATATCAATTCAGTACCTGATTGGGAACTGTCGCCGGAAGCGATGGCCTATCGCAAAGAGTGGACTACCCGCGCACAATGGATGGTTGATCGCTGGAATCATAATCCACCACCTCTGGATGATCAGACTGCACCTGTTGAGGGACCTGAATCGAACAAGCCACTACCTCCTCCTCAATTCGATTCTAAGACACCCTCCGATCAGGTATTTGATTCTGAACCACAGGTAGCAGACAAAGCAGATGCGGTCACTAATCCTTTCAAGGAAAACTTAAAAGGATCGGCTTTTGAAAAACAAGAAAATCGTGATCCTGGTAGCCCTTTGCAGGGACGTGTTTATGTCGGTTATGGGTTGGTCAGTTTTCCTTATGAAGATCCCGAAACCGGCGAAATCAAAATGTTTCAAATCGTCAAGCCGGGCGATGATATTAAGATCAGCACTGTGACGGCCGGGCATCCTCCAGAACCGACCCACTTTAATGCGACTGTAGTCGATTTATTCAAAAGCGACATGAGCGAACACGATGGTAATTTAGTGTTCTGTAATCTGGAATATTTACAGGAAGTTCGAGGAATGGTGCTTGATCCGGAGAGCGGTGCTAAACCGATCACATCCATTCAGCTTAAGCTGAAAAATCCGGAAGATGCCGCCATGGTCGTGAGCAAGTTGGAGGAAGCATTACCTGCCGGCTTGTTTCGTGTTCGAACCTGGGAAGACAAACAAGGTCCATTGTTAGCAGCCGTCGAAGTCGAATCTGCAATCTTGAATGTATTACTGTTTCTGATCATTGCCGTTGCCGGTTTTGGCATTTTAGCGATCTTTTTCATGATTACCATCGAAAAGACGCGTGATATCGGAGTCCTGAAAGCACTGGGCGCGAGTTCGAATGGAATCATGTCGATCTTTCTGTCTTACGGCCTGGCATTAGGGCTCGTGGGAAGCGGTGTTGGTGTTGCTGTTGGATTGCTGTTCGTGAGATATATTAATGAGATCGAGAAATTTATCACCTTTATCACAGGTCGGAAAGTGTTCGATCAGCGGATTTATTATTTCCCGGAAATTGCCACGCATGTAGAACCGATGATGGTCTTCTGGGTTGCCATCGGCGCCATGATTATTGCCGTGCTTGCCAGTATTCTACCTGCACGAAAAGCAGCACGTTTTCATCCGGTCGAATCATTGCGATACGAGTAGTATGAGCGTGTTTTAGATAAAGAACTAGTTGCGATTGTTGTTTTCCCGTTTATGTCGAGTATGAATTCATGACCGAGACCATATCAATGCCTCATCCACAGTTAGCGGCGATTGCCGTCGAAAAGGCTTACCGAAAAGATAAGCACAAGGTCCCCGTATTACGTGGAATCGATGTTGAAGTGAATAAGGGCGAGTTTCTGTCGATCGTCGGTCAGTCAGGATCGGGAAAGAGCACCTTAATGCATCTGTTTGGATTGCTGGATACTCCCGATGTGGGAGAGATTCATCTGGAAGGTCAACAGATTGACGACTTACCCGAGCATGCCCGTGACCAAATTCGAAACCGCGTCTTTGGATTCATCTTCCAATTCTATCATTTGTTACCCGAATTGAACTTACTGGAAAATGTGCTTTCACCTTTGATGATCCGTTATTCAACCTGGGAATACTGGAAAAAGAAAAAACAGTTCAAACAGGATGCAATGGAGATTATTGAAAAGGTAGGCTTGTCTCACCGTATCAAACATCGTCCCGCGGAATTGTCTGGTGGTGAAATGCAACGTGCTGCCATCGCCCGGGCGTTGATTGCCAAGCCGCAGATTCTGTTGGCTGACGAACCGACCGGAAATTTGGATAGTAGTACCGGTAAAGAGATTATGGAACTGCTGACCAACTTGAATGAGCAGGAGCAGCTGACTATCATCATGGTTACGCACGATGATTTGATTGCATCGCAGGCACATCGAACCGTTCGTTTGCGAGAAGGTCAGTTCGAATTACTAGGCAAGCACCAAAGTGCTTCGGTACCTGCTTAGTAACAAACGATCAGAGGCCTTGTTTTGTAGACGAACCAGTATTGCCTGAGTTGTGTCGATGGAAGAGCCGCTGCATCTGATTGTGCTGTCTGAAATGGATTTCACTGAATTCAAAACAGTATGGAAATTCCAACCGAACCAGCCAGCCCCGTCTTGGCCTAATTTGAGAATGGTAACAAAATCTGATGTCGATTTTAGTGTATATTGACGGAACGCTGTTTCCCAAAGAAGAAGCAAAAATCAGTGTATTCGATCACGGCCTGCTCTATGGTGATGGCGTGTTTGAAGGCATTCGAGTCTACAATAAAAAAGTGTTTTTGATGCAGGAGCACATCGATCGACTCTACGAGAGTGCTTTGGCAATTCGTTTGGAAATTCCCCTCACAAAATCTGAAATGATTCAAGCCGTTAATGAAACGGTCGCAGCTAACAAAATCGAAGATGGTTATGTGCGATTAGTGATTACGCGTGGTGCAGGCTCTTTAGGTCTGGACATTCGCCGCACGAGTAACCCTCAGGTGATTATCATTGCCGATAATATTTCGTTATATGATCCACAACTTTATATTGACGGTCTGAAGATTGTGACGGCTT